>NZ_JBHWXB010000004.1:268799-339476 GCF_042729855.1 Rhodococcus sp. NPDC060090
CGGCTCGCCTGGGGGGGGGCCCGCCCCCCACCCCTGCCCGGCGGGCTCCCCCACCCACCACCCTTGCCCCCGCCTACCCCCACCGCGGCCCGCGCCGCGACGGGTGATGCAGTGGGCTCAGGCGCCAATCGACGCCTTCATCATCGGGAGCATCTCCCAGAGTTCGTTTTGCCAGTAGCTCCACGTGTGAGTGCCGGTGGAGGGGAAGGAGAAGTGCGCGGAGTCGATACCGAGCGTGGCCAGGCGGACCTGGAATGCGCGGTTCTGCGCGAGCGCCAGCGCCTCGAGGCCCATGGCGTTGGCGGTGTTGAACACGCCGATCGCAGAATTCGGGCGGTCGTGTTCACCGGGAAGGCCACTCGAGGCGGCAATCCACATCGGCAGACCGCGCAGGTTCGGTGCCGCGACGAACGGGTCGTGGCGCAGCCACGCGGAGTTCCACGGCGGGCCCCACATGGCGTCGGAGTTGAATCCGCCGGCGTCGAGCATGGCGATACGGATCGCTTCGCGCATACCGGGCGCGGACAGGTTCAGGTACCCGGACAGCGAGCCTGCGAAGCCGAACTGGTCGCGGTGGTAGGCAGCGAGGATCAGTGCGGCGTTACCGCCCATCGACAGTCCGACGACCGCGTTGTTGCTGCGGGAGATGCCGTACGCGTTGGCGAGGTGATCGGGCAGGTTCTGTGTAAGGAACGATTCCCACTTGTACGTGTACTGCTGGCCGTTGAAGTTGCTCGGCGAGTACCAATCGGCGTAGAAGCTCGACTGTCCACCCACCGGCATCACGACGTTGATGCCGTTGTCGGCGAGCCATGCGGCGTTGGTCTCGTGCTCCCAGCCGCTGACGTCGTTGGTGGCGCGCAGCCCGTCGAGCAGATACACGGCCTTGTTGCTGCCGTTGTTCGCGTGCCAGATGCGCACCTTGATCTGACCGACGCCACCGGGTGCCGCAACCCAGTCTTCGGAGAATCGGGTGTAGGGATCGGCCGACGCAGTGCCGGCGCCGACGCCTGCGAAGACGAGCGCGAGCGGAACCACAATGGCTGCCACGAGCAGACGCACCAGGGCGCGCGCTCCCCGTCTCGTTCCGATATCGGACGGATTCGTCACACCAAACTCTCCTTTAAACAGTTTCCCCAGAAATCACTCTCGTCACACGATATAAGCGGACGCGGGACCTTAGCAGGCTTGCACACAATCGTTATCCTGCAAAGCCGAAACCGAAATCCACATCTCGGCCGCTACCGTATCTTCACGTGCCTGATGCTCCCCTGCCTGTGCGAGACGGATTGAACCCTACCCGCCTGCGACTCCCGGAAAACTGCATGTCGGAGACGGTGGCAGAGTATCTGTGCGCCCGCTTCCCCGATGACATCGCACGGATCGAAGAGAAGATCGACTCCGGTGAGGTTCTTGCCGGTGACGGAACTGTGATCTCACATACCAGTCCCTACGTCCCGCGCACGTTCGTGTTCCTCTATCGCGATCCGCCGACCGAGGCACGCGTGCCATTCGAAATCGACATTCTCCACCGTGACGACAATCTGCTCGTCGTCGACAAACCTCACTTTCTACCCACCACACCCCGGGGTTCGTGGGTCGCGGAAACCGCGCTCGTCCGGCTGCGCCGCGAACTCGACCTTCCCGAACTGACACCTGCCCACCGACTCGACCGACTCACCGCCGGAGTGCTGGTCTTCACGGTCCGACGTGAGGCACGCCGCGCGTATCAGATGCTCTTCGACCGACGCATGGTCGAGAAGGAGTACGAAGCCGTGGCTCCGGCCGCGCCGCACCTCCGGTTCCCCCTCGACGTGCGCAGCCGCATCGTGAAGGAACGCGGAGTGCTCCAGGCGCGTGAAGTCTCGGGGGATGTCAACGCTGTCACCCGCATCGACGTGCACGAAGTCCGCGACGAACGTGCGTGGTACCGACTGTTACCGAGGACCGGAAAGACGCATCAATTGCGCGTACACATGAACTCCACGGGCATTCCCATCATGGGCGACCCTCTCTATCCACACGTGTACGACGTTGCACGCGACGACTATTCATCACCGCTCCAACTACTCGCGCGCTCGATCGAATTCGACGATCCGATCACGGGTCGGTCGACCCGCTTCACAAGCCGCAGAAACCTGGGAGCATGGGATCACAGCACCCCTTGACCCCGTTCACCGCACGGGCTTCTCGTCTTGGAGGATCCATGAATCTCGGCAGCATTTCCCGTACCTATGACGGCCGAGTGGCCCTGCGCTTCGAACGCGAGTTCCCCCATGCTCCGGAGAAGGTGTGGAGCGTCATCACCGACCCTCGGCACCTCGAGGCCTGGTTTCCCGCGTCGGTCGACTGGGACCTCACTCCGGGTGCACAACTGCAGTTCCGCACCACCGACGAACAGGTGCGCCGCTTCGGTCTCCCGTCCGGACACACGGCGAGCGGTTCGGTCCTCGTCGTGCAACGCGGACGGATTCTCGAGCTCATGTGGGACTCCGATGTCCTGCACTGGGAGCTGACACCCGACGGCTCCGGCGGATGCTGGCTCACCCTCACACACACCACCGACACCGAGGACGACGCGTACGCGCACGGAGCAGGCTGGCATGCCGGGTTCGAGGTCGTCGAGGCCCAGCTCGACGGCAGGGCGGTCGATTGGTCGATGTGGGATCGCGCGGAGGAACTCGCCGAGCACTACCGCAACCCCAGCAGCTGAAGCAGTCCCGCGGCCGGACCAATAGGTCTGCCCAATAGGTCTGGCTAATGGGTCTGCTCGGTCGGCACTCTCGCCCCGGTGCGATCCGACACGCGGTCGACGATCTCCGATGCCCACGAACCGACCGCATCCCAATCGCGGAAGTCTCCGAGCTGAGCACCGGTCATCCGCACGACCACACGCTCACCGGCACCGAGCACGGCGGGATCGATCTTACCGGCGAACATCCGGTGCTCACGGGCACCGGTACGCGCCATCACGGGCGCAACGTCGTAGTGATTGTTCACAGGGCGATCCTGCTCCGCGATAGGGCCGGACGAGAAGAGGAAGACCTCCCGACCTTGCAGCGCCTCGGCGTGCTCGTCGATGAAATCCCGGGCCGCGCGCAACCACCGATTGCGATAGACAGCGCTACCCACGATCACCACATCGTAGGCGGCGACGCTCGCTACTGCGCCAGGCGAGCGGACATCGACGTCGGCGCCGTGATGACGCAGGCCCGCGGCCAATGCCGTCGCGAGTTCCGCGGTGGAGCCGTGTCTACTCGCCACCGCCACCAAAATCCTCATTCTCACCCTCCGGAGACCCGCGTTTCCCCATGATCACCCGGATACGGGCAGAAGACCAGAGTCCAAGTGCCCTTTGCGCAACTTTCGTCGTGGCTCACATCTCGCACTCGCGACATTTCGGGAACTCGATGGCAGAGTTGTGCAGGGGAACACTCGGGAAACAGGAGAACCTTAACGTCTCTCCTGCCCTGTTGACAGGAGATTCCCAGCTCAGACCGCACCCGAACCACCCCCCCGAAGGAGGCGGACCCCAGTGACCTACGTCGTCGACACCGGTGTGGCCACGCTCCGCCACAGCCAGAATCACTCTGGCAGCGTTCCGATCCCGACACGCGGTATGCCCGCATGCCCAGCACCGGAAGACTCGTTCAGCGAGTCCGAGGGGTTGCTTGGCTCTCGCGAAACACCTCGAACACGTCATCGTCGTATACGCGGGCCGCACCAACACCACCTTCCGGCCGGCCCGCCTACCGCGCTCGACAAGTTCCCGTTTCATGGTCGCGACCGCCGCATCCGCAGCCTTACGCGCCATCGTCGACTTCGCCAGAAACTTCGGCTTGAAATCTTCCACCGCCAACAACTGATGCTCGTCCACGACACGCTTGGCCCAGGCCCGGCCATCGTGCCGGTTCTGCCGGGCCGCTTTCGCGTGCACCTTCGCGGCCTGCCTGCGGGCCCGCTGGTAGCCCTTCGACGGCGCCTGCCCCTTCCCACGACGACGTCGGGCCATCCGTTTCTGGGACTTCGCCAACTCCGCCGCACACCGTTTCCGATATTCGGCATGCGGCAGATCGAACTGCTCATCGGTGGCCGTCGCGGTCCGGGCCACACCCCAGTCGATCCCCACACCACTGTCGTCATCGAGCACCGGAATCGGCTGCCTCTCGCGGGTCACCACGAACGACGCCCACCAATGACCGAGCGAATCACACGTGATGCGCACACTCGACGGCTCCGACGGCAAGTCCCGCGACCACACCACCGGCATCGACACACCTTTGGGCAGCACCAGCTGCTCGTCGCGGATCCGGAAACCTCGGCGGGTGTACTCGAGCGACGGCAACGTTTTCTTCCGCGCCTTGTAGCGGGGGCGACCGCGGCCTTTGACGGTGAACGAGGCATCGAGGGCCTGCGCGTACGTGCGGAGCATCTGCTGCTGCGCGACTTGGGAGCCGCCTTGCAGCCACGACGACCGTTTCCGAGCCTCGGTCAACAGTCTTCCGAGTTTCACGAAATTCGGTTTGCCGCCGGTCTTCTGTTGGTGGACGGCTTCGTTCCACAGGAATCGGCAGCGGTGCCATTCCTGCATCAAGGCACGTTCGGCGAGCGCGCCCGGCCGCAGCCGGTAGTTGTAGCGCACCACCTCGGTCCCCATGCCCAGCACGATATCCGCGCCCACCGACACGGTGTGCTCGGTCCGACACGGTTGCTCCACGCAGCCCACCTTGCGGAAGGAGGACGGCGCTTCCTTTCCCTCGTGAACGAGGGAGTATCGGCGCCGAACACCAGATGACACCGGCGAAATCGACGACATCAACTTCTGAAGAGACCGAACGCAAGTACTCGGCGGCACCCGACCAGAAGTTGCCCGATCTGTCCGGAATCGCAGGAGTGGCATCGGTGGACGTCGACGCAGTCGACCTGTCCGCCCAATACTTCGACACCTCCGACCTGAAATTGCTGCGGTCGAAGATCACCCTTCGCCGGCGCGAAGGTGGCGACGACGCCGGCTGGCATTCGAAACTTCCCGCCGGGAGCGATACCCGCACCGAGTTGCATCACCCGTTCGCCACCGACGGCCCCTCCGACGTCGTTCCCGATGCACTGCTGGGGCTGCTCCGCGGCGTTTGCCGGAACCGCCCCGTCGCTCTCGCGGCGTTGCTGAACACCCGGCGGCATCGACATCGGCTCCGCGGAAACGACGGTGCGCTTCTCGCCGAAGTGGTCGTCGACGAAGTGACCGCGATCCGCAGTGTCGATGACGCCGAACCACAATGGCGGGAGATCGAAGTCGAACTCGGCCCGGGCGCCGACGCCTCGATCCTGGATGCCGTCGAAGAACTCCTCGCCACCGAGGGCATCACCCGCTCCCCGAGTCCGTCGAAAGTGCATCGGGTACTCGGCGATCTCATCCCCGATCCCGAACACATTCGCGGTACTGCCGGCTATCTGCGCGACTACCTCGCCCGAGAACGACAGACGCTGCTCATGTCCGACATCGCAGTGCGCCGCGACGCACCCGATGCCGTGCACAGCATGCGCAAGGCCGCCCGCCGCATCCGCAGCGCCCTGCAGACCTACGCCGACGATTTCGCGATCGACACCGCACTCGTCGAAGAACTGCGCTGGCTCGGAAGGTGCCTGAGCCCGTCCCGCGATCTCGAGGTTCAGCACGAACGACTCGCCGATCGGGTCGCGGAAATCGATGTCGAGCAATTCCGCGAGGCCACGCGTGCGCGCATCGACGAGTACTTCACAGCCAAATCCGTTGCAGCGCGGGCCGAAGCGATCACAACTCTCGATTCCGACCGGTATCTGGCGATGGTCGACAGCCTCGACACACTGATCGGCGAGTTGTCCTCCACCCCGCAGAAGCGCGACAAGCGACACCGGCCCAAGCCCGCGAAACTCGCCGGGTCGATCGAGAGTCTCGCGAAGAAGGTGTCGAAGCGGGTGAACCGGGTGGCCGAAGCGCCCGACGCCGCCGAGCGTGACGAGCGGATGCACCGCGCCCGCAAGGGTTCGAAGCGACTCCGCTACGCGATCGAGGTGATTGTGCCGCTGCACCCGAAGCGCGCCGAGCACGCACTCGACAGGTTCGACGAGTTCCAGGATCTGCTCGGTGAGTTCCAGGACTCCGTGGTGGCCCGCGACCATCTGCTCGACCTGGCATCCGAACAAGGACACTCCGCCGAATCGAGTTTCGGACTCGGTGTTCTGCACCAACTCGAAACCGAGATCGGTGCCCAGCAGGCCGTGCACCTCGAGTCGGCGTGGAAGAAGGCGTACAAGTCGGCGCGCACACTCTGGCGATGATTCGGGACCTACGACCCTGGCCCGAGATGCCGACATTCCCAGATATGCGCCGGATTCGTATGGCGTAACGTGACATCCGTAGCCGATCGGTCGCCCGTCCCCACAGGTCGCCGTACAAGTGAAGGAGACATCGATGAGCACATCGAGCACCCGCAAGGCCGTCGTCGCAGGTGTCGACGGTTCCGAGACCGCTGCGGCAGCCGCCCGGTGGGCAGGCGCCCTCGCCGCACGCCTCGAGGCGCCTCTCCACCTCGTTCATTCGCTGCCCAGCGAGGGAATCTTCTACAGCGAAGCTGCCGTCCTGATCCAATCCCAGATGGTCGAACAGCTCGAGAAGGACGGCAAGCAGGTTCTCTCCAACGTCGCCGATCTCGTTCGCGCCGACAACCCCGGCCTCGAGGTGCAGAGCTTCATCGGCCCCGGACCGGCTGCCACCTCCCTTCTCGAGGCAGCCGACGATGCGAGCGTCCTCGTCCTCGGGGCGACGGGTGCGGGCAAGGTCGAAAACTTCCTGCTCGGCTCGACCGTCGTCCGAGTCTCCAACCACGCACCGTGCCCGGTTGTGGTGTGGCGCGGTGACACAGCGAACCCGCTCCCCGATGACAAGCCCATCGTCGTGGGCGTTGACGGAAGCGAACTCTCTGCTGCAGCAGTGGATTACGCGTTCCAGTACGCACAGACCCTCGGTGCGCCGCTCGTGGCTCTACACTCGTGGATCGGCGACGCCGCGCTCGGGGTCGGCGCCACCGCCGCGCTGGTCGACTGGAATGCCGTCGCGGAGTCGGAGTCTGCCGTGCTCGCCGAATCCCTCGCGGGCCTGCAGGACAACTACCCGGAAGTCGAAGTCCGACGCGTCATCGACCGCGGGCCTGCCTCCAAGGTCCTGCTCTCCCACCTGAAAGACGCGCAGCTCGCCGTCGTCGGCAGCCACGGCCGTGGCCAGTTCGCTGCTGCCCTGCTCGGCTCCACCAGCCAGAATCTGCTGCACAACGCGCCCTGCCCGGTTCTGGTCGCGCGCCGGCCCTGACCGAAGTACCGGCATGCTGCGAGGCCCATGTCCCACCGCGGGGCGTGGGCCTCGCGCTCGTCCTCTGATCGCGTTCCCTGTTCACGGCTCTCAGATCGCGACGCCGAATGCAGCACCGAGCCCGTAGGTCGCCGCCATGGCGAGTGCACCGCCGAGCACCACGCGTCCTACCGCGCGTCCCCGTCGCGCGCCGCCCAGCCGGGCACCGACCGATCCGGTCGCGGCAAGCGCGAGCAACACCGCAACGAACGTCACCGGTATCCGGACGGGTTCGGCCACGAGCACAATCATCAGAAGCGGTGCCAACGCCCCGAGCGTGAATGCGACAGCGGACGACAGGGCCGCGACCCACGGGTTCGCGAGCTCCGTCGGATCGATCCCCAGCTCGATCTCCGCGTGGGCCCGGAGGGCGTTGCGGGCGGTCAGTTCCTCCGCCGCCGAACGCGCAGTGGCGTTCGACAGTCCCTTGCCTTCGAGTAGACCGGTCAGTTCCGCGAGTTCGGCTTCGGGCATCGCTGCCAGCTCTCGACGTTCGGTCCGCAAGGCAGCTCGTTCGGTGTCGCGCTGGGCGCTCACCGACACGTACTCCCCCAACGCCATCGAGACCGCACCCGCGGCCAGTCCTGCCACACCGGCCACGAGGATCGTCGACTTGTCGGTGGTGGCGGCGGCAATGCCGACGACCAGGCCGGCGGTCGAGACGATGCCGTCATTCGCGCCGAGAATCCCGGCCCGCAACCAGTTCAGTTTGGTGGCCAGGCCATTACCGTGCGGTTCTGCGGCATGATGCGACACGGACTCCTGTAATGGCATGGTCACCAGAGTAGGACTCGCAGACCGCTTCCGATAGCTCGGCCAGCCTCACCTCACCACGGTCCGAGTCCGAGTTCCCGTTCGAGCCAACCGGTGTCGGGTGATGCTCCCTCGGTAGCGTCGAGGATCACGGCGCCCGGCCAGTCGTCGCGTCGACGCAGCTGTTCGTCGAGTACCGCGGGTGTCGCGTCGGATGCGTCGTCGCCGCGTGTGATGCGAGATTCGATGCGCTGCACCAATACCGCGTGATCTGCTGTGCATTCGATTTCGATCAGGTCTGCGTTCGTCGAGGTGGCGACCTCACGCGCTGCACCACGGTGCTGCTCCGACAACCATGTCGCGTCGAGCACCACCGACTCACCGCGTGCTAGCAACTCGGCTGCCCGGCGGCACAACTCCCGGTACGTGGCGTCGGTGCTGTCCGCAGAGTACAAACCGACATCGACGCCGTCCCCGGTGCGATCGGTCGGTGCCATACCGGCGAGTTCCTTGCGGATCACATCACTTCGCAGAACGGTCGCACGGAGATGGTTGCCGATCACCCGCGACAGCGTCGATTTCCCTGTCGCCGCAACACCGCCCACGAGCACGAGCCGAACCCTCCCCCGGTCCAGGTTGCGTTCGGCCTGTGCGAGGAAGGAGAGAGCGGCTTCACCCGAGGGAGCGTCGCCCTGTTCGTGGCGTAACGCAGTCACCTTGGCACGCACCAAGGCTCGATAGGCGATGTAGTGGTGCACGAGCGATGCGGGTGGATGATCGCTCGACTGCGCGGTGTACGTATCGAGCAACGTGCGCGCTGCGTCGAGCGCACCGAGACGTTCGAAATCCATTGCCAGAAAGGCAAGATCGAGCGTCGCATCTCCATAGCGGAGTTCGTCGTCGAACTCGAGGCAGTCGATGATGCGAGGGCCGTCGTCCAAGCAGAAGATGTCGTCGCAGAGCATGTCTCCGTGCCCGTCGACCGCCCGGCCGGCCGCGATCCGCTCGTCGAACAACGCCGTACGCCCGTGCACATAACGCTCGGCTGCAGTGCGAATCCGAGCCAGAACGGGTCCGGCCTCCCGACCGATCCGCAGACGGTCGAGGTGATCGAGACTGAGCTGCCACAGTCCGGTGACGAATTCCGCAGTCGCGCACCGATCGATGGCCGGGTCGTGCAGCGACGCCGCGTGCAGCGCCGCTATCTGACGCGCCACCTCTTCGACGGCAGCACCGACGTCCACACCCCGGTCGATCAATGCCGCCATACGCCGATCGTCGGGTAGCCGCTTCATGACGACGAAGTGCTCACAGACCTCACCGTCCGGATCGCGCATATCGGCCACACCGAGATACACGTCCGGGGCGAGGCGCCGATTGAGTTCCACCTCGCGATGGCAGATCCACTCCCGAGCAGCACGGGTGCGGTTGTCGAGAAAGCCCAGGTCGAGCGGCTTCTTCATCTTGTGCACGCGATCACCGACGAAGAACACCACCGAACTGTGAGTTTCGCGCATCAGCGCGTATGCAGCCTCTGCTTCCCCGTTCACCGTGCACCCCTCGTGTTGTTCTGCGACCGTTCTCTTCCCTACTGTGCCCGCATCTCGCGCGGTTCGCGCGTCCAAGTGCGGCAATGACTTGCGCCGTTGCGCCGGAGCCCACAGCCCGAAAGCGGTAGTTTTGCTGTCCAGCGAACATCGGACAGGGGGACCATGAAAAGCGACGGAGAGCGCCTTCCCGACACCGGGGAGAGCGAAGTCGTGATCCTCGCCGCGGCGAGGACACAGATCGAACGAGACCTGCTGGACCGCTGGTGCCGTTCGAAGGATGTACCCGCCGGATACCGCACTTCCGGTCGGCCCGATGTTCTGGACCTCGACTCACGAATCCTCACCACCCGCCTTGCCGACCGGGACGGCAATCCTCTCCTCCTTCCCGTCCGCGTGGCGTGGCTCCCGGCAGAACGAGACGGCGCCCGCCGCGCACGCTTTTCCGATGTGCTCGCACTGACCAACCCCCGAAACCCCAACACGCTGATCCAGAAGTGGCTCGTCGGCAGATCGTCCGACCGGTATCGCATCGTGGTGGCGGCATCCGCGCACCTGGACGATCTTCGTGAGCAGTTCGCCGAGTCCGAACCCGGCCGGGTTCCGGAGGCGGCGTCGTTCGCGCGATATGTGACGCGTCGCGCGGTGGTTGCGCTCGAGCGCGCCGAGCGCGCCGTCATAGGCGATCGGTACAAGGTGCCCAGGCTCGTCGCCGAACAGATCATGGATTCGTCGTCGTTCCGTCAGCGTCTCGACACCATCGCCACCGAGGAACACCTCCCCCGCGACGAGGTCGACGCACGAGCCCGCAGCGCGCTCGGCGAGCTCGTCGCGGTGCAGTCGCGCCTGGTCACCGACCTCTTCACACAGGCCATGCGGCCACTGCACACATCGGCGTGGACCGTGCACGCGGACGACTCCGGGTTGGAATCGCTGCGCGAACTCAACCGCACGCATCCGCTGGTGTTTCTGCCGTCCCACCGGTCGTATGCCGATGCGCTCGTCCTCGGCGACATTCTGGCCGGTCACGACTTTCCCGGAAATCACCTGATGGGAGGTGCGAATCTCACGTTCTGGCCGCTCGGCCCGATCGCGCGTCGCACAGGCACCGTCTTCATCCGCCGGAGCTTCGGCGACGACACCGTGTACAAAGCGGCGTTGCAGGAGTACTTCGCGTTTCTGCTGAGCAAGCGGTTCAATCTCGAGTGGTACTTCGAAGGAGGCCGGACCCGCACCGGCAAGCTCCGCAGACCGCGTTACGGCCTTCTCAACTACGTCGCCAACGCCATCCGCGGTGGGCGGGTCGACGACGCGATGCTCGTACCGGTGTCGATCACCTACGAGGGTCTCGCCGAGGTCGCGGCCGTGGCAGCCGAACAGACCGGCGCCCCGAAGAGACCCGAAGGATTGAGGTGGCTTGCGAATTACGCCCGCAGCCAGCAGCGCACCGCAGGCAATGTCTATGTACGGTTCGGCACACCGTTGTCGATGCGAGCACAACTCGCGGCGGGCGGCGATCCTGATCTGTCGGGCTCCCCGGACGCCGATGATCCTGCAGCCGGGGAAAGCCTGCGACGCAGGGCCATGCAGAAGGTGGCGTTCGAAGTGGCGGTCGGCATCAACCGCAACACACCGGTCACCGTGAACAGCCTCGTCACCCTCGCCCTGCTCGGCGTCCGCGACCGGGCATTGACGCTCGACGAGGTACGAGCCGTCATCGCGCCGGTCCGGGCCTACCTCGATGCCCGCGACGCACCACAGGGCGAAGTAGGACTTCTCGATCGCGAGGGCGGTCTCGCCCGGGTCCTCGCAGCACTGACCGACGCCGGCGTCGTGACGACGTACACCGGAGGCGACGAGGCGGTGTATTCGATCCAGCCGGGCCAGCATCTCGTCGCCGCGTTCTATCGCAACAGCGGTATCCACTGGTTCGTCAACCGCTCGATCATCGAACTGGCCATCCTGTTCGTGCACGAACACCCGAGCGACAACCCGGTGCGCGCGGCGTGGTACGAAGCGAAGAACCTGCGTGACCTGCTCAAGTTCGAGTTCTTCTTCCCCGACCGCGACACCTTCGAATCGGAACTGCAGAAGGAAGTCGAGCTCCTCGTGCCCGAATGGGAGTGGGGAACCCCGCTGCCCACCGAGGGCCGGGCGCTCAACGCGCTGATCGAAACCGGGCTCTTCATGTCGCATCGCACGCTGCGCTCGTTCTTCGACGCGCAGCTCGTCGTCGCCGAGCGGCTGGCGCGGCGAGATCCTACGCTCGAGGTCGACAGCGCAGCATTCCTCGACGAGTGTGTCGCGGTCGGCAGGCAAATGCTGCTGCAAGGGCGGCTGCACGGTTCGGAATCCGTATCCTCGGAACTGTTCGCGACAGCTTTGGAGCTGGCACGCAACCGCGGGTTGCTCGACCGAGGCGACCACACGGTCGCCGAGAGGCGGCACGCGTTCGCGTCGCAGCTGCTGGCCGTCGGTGATCGAGTCGCGTTGGCCGAGTCGCTCGACGTGTCGAACAGGAAGGCGGATCGTTGAACATCGAGCAGGTGCTGAACATCGACCAGGCGCTACACCGGGTACGCACGGGGCGACAGGGCCCCGAAGTGGGGGCGTTCTTCGACTTCGACGGCACCATCGTGCACGGCTTCTCCGGTCTGCACTTCTTCCGCGACAGGCTCCTCGCCGGCAAGGTCACCGCGGCCGAACTCGCTTCGACCATGGTCAACGGTCTCCGCGGAACCGACAGTGAAGCCGATTTCGAACGTTTCGTTGCGGTTGCGTTCAAGGCGTGGCGGGGCCACACCGAAGAGGAACTGTACGAGATCGGGCAACGCCTGTTCATGTCCACGATCGCCGGTCATCTGTACCCGGAGGCGTGGCAACTCATCGGAGCCCACCAGAACGCAGGCCATACCGTCGTGATCGCGTCGTCGGCGTCGCGCTACCAGATCCAGGCCGCCGCCGACGCACTCGGTGTCGAGCACGTGCTGTTCACCCCACTCGAGGTCGTCGACGGTGTCCTGACCGGACGGGTCGACGGAAAGTCGTTGTGGCGCAGCGGAAAATTCGCTGCCACTCGTGCATTCATGGAAGAACACGGTATCGACGGTGCGCACAGCTACACCTATTCCAACGGTGGCGAGGACGCAGAGTTCCTCGCCGCAACCGGAAACCCGACTCCTACCAACCCCGACGGCACGCTCGAACGGTTCGCACGCGAACACGAATGGCCCATCCTGCGGTTCCGTCCACGGGGCACTCCCGGGGTGAAGGAAGTGGTACGTACCGCCGCCGCGTACGGCGGCATCGTCGGTTCCGTCTCGACAGGGCTCGGGCTCGGGCTGATCAACCGCAGCCACAAGGTCGCGCTCGACTCGATCACCAACATCATGCCCGACGTCTCGCTCGCACTCGCGGGTGTCGACGTGCGGGTACGCGGCGAAGCCAACGCGTGGGAGCATCGCCCCGCCGTGTTCATCTTCAACCATCAGAGTCAGCTCGACCCGATGATCCTCGCGAAAGTACTGCGACACGGCTTCACCGGCGTCGCGAAAAAGGAGATGGCGAACGACCCGCTGTTCGGACCGCTGCTCCGATTCGTCGGTGCCACCTTCGTCGATCGGGGCAACACCGAACGCGCCGTGGAAGCACTCGCACCGGTGGTCGACACCCTGCGACAAGGCACCTCGGTCATCATCGCGCCGGAAGGCACGCGCTCCCTGACACCGCAGATCGGACGCTTCAAGAAGGGCGCATTCCGCATCGCAATGGAGGCTCGGGTACCGATCGTTCCCGTGGTGATCCGCAATGCCGGGGAGATGCTGTGGAAGCACTCCACCCTGCTCAGATCGGGCACCGTCGACGTCGCGGTGCTCGATCCCATCGATGTGAGCGGGTGGCACAGCGAACTCGACGTGCGGATCGCCGAAGTCGAAGACCTGTACCGCAAGACCCTCACGGACTGGCCGCGCACGTAGATGACGGATGACAACACCCGAGATGAACATGTCAGGGACGAACACGCCTCGGACCAACATGCGACAGACGAACATGCCGCCGACGAGCACGTGACCGACCGGGCCGACCCCGATCCCGACGTCAACGACAACGGCTCGGCCCTGACACCGAAACGACGCCGCTACCTGAAGTGGATCGTCGGCGTCCTACTGGTGGTGGTGCTCACCGTCGAGGTGATCCTCGTGTGGCCGGAACTGACCGATGGTGTCAGCGGCCTGGGTCACCTGTACTGGTGGTGGGTGATCGCCGCCATCCTTGCGTCGGGCGCAGAGATGTCGAGTTTCGCGAGTGTGCAACGCGCACTGCTGTCCGCAGCGGGCGTGAAGGTGACCTTTCGCCAGTCACTCTCGGTGGCGCTCGCCTCGAACTCGATGAGCGTGACCTTGCCCGGTGGACCGGTCGTGGGAACCACCTTCACCTATCGGCAGATGCGCAAATGGGGCGCGGCCCCCGTCATCGCGACGTGGCAACTCGTGATGGCAGGTCTGCTACAGGCCGCAGGGCTTGCGCTGCTCGGACTGGTGGGTGCGCTTCTCATCGGTGCCACCACCAACCCGTTCTCACTCATCTTCTCCGTCGGTGGCCTCGCCGCGTTCCTGGTGCTCGTCCAATACGCCGCGAGCAACCCCGGCTCACTCGAGTCCATCGGTCTGATCGCACTGCGAGGTCTCAACCGGCTCCGGAAGAAGCCGTCGGATGCGGGATCGCGGGCATGGGGGAAGATCGTCGATCAGATCGGGGCCGTGCAACTCGATCGTCCGCATGCCGCCCGCGCTTTCGGCTGGTCGATCTTCAACTGGGTGTGCGACGGCGCATGCCTCGCGTTCGCGGCCTATGCGGTCGGGGGCACGCCCAGTCTCGCCGGCATCGCCGTCGCCTATGCCGCCGGTACGGCCATGAGCCGTGCGATCCCGCTGCTGCCCGCGGGCCTCGGGGTGATGGACGCGGTACTCGTCCCCGCGCTGACCGCGAGCGGGATGACGGGCGCGGAGGCGTTGTCCGCCGTGCTCGTCTACCGCCTGATCAGTTTCCTTCTCATCGCGGTGGTCGGGTGGATCGTGTTCGCGCTGCGTTACCGCGGGGTCCACGAAGAAGAGGACGACGACCCGGGCCCCGGCCTCGACAAACTCTGGCAGGACTGACCCGGTCGGGTGTGCGCCGTCACCGCATCTGATCATGAATCCCGAATTTGTTCCGATTTCGACGCCGCGAGGACTAGCGTCAACGCAATCGAACGAGTGGAGGGACGAGGTTCGTGGCACAGCACGAAGCTGCACACAAGCGCGAGGTCTGGTCGGGCCGGTCGGTGTTCATCATGGCCGCCATCGGCTCGGCTGTCGGCCTGGGCAATATCTGGCGATTCCCGTATATCGCGTACGAGAACGGCGGTGGGGCATTTCTCATCCCCTACCTGGTGGCCTTGCTCACCGCGGGCATTCCGTTGCTGTTCGTCGACTACGCAATGGGCCACAAGTTCAGAGGGTCGCCGCCACTGTCGTTCCGGCGGCTCAGCCGCGGCAGCGAGTTCATCGGTTGGTGGCAGGTACTGATCTGTTTCGTCATCGGCGTCTACTACGCGGTGATCATCGCGTGGGCCGCCTGCTACACCTTCTTCTCAATGACCGAGGCATGGGGCAACAACCCGGAAGGGTTCTTCCTGGAGGACTTCCTGCGCGTCGACGGCGAGTCGTCGTTCGGTCTGAGTTTCGTGCCGGGTGTCGCGTGGCCGCTGGTTCTCGTGTGGATCGCCGTGCTCGCCGTGCTCGTGCTCGGTGTACAACGCGGTATCGGCAACGCGAACCGCATCTTCGTGCCGCTGCTCGTCGTTCTGTTCGGTGCACTCGTGGTCCAAGCGCTGCTGCTCGACGGTGCAAGCGTGGGACTCGACGCATTCTTCACACCCAACTGGGAGGCATTGACCGATTCCGGTGTGTGGATCGCGGCCTACGCGCAGATCTTCTTCTCGCTGTCCGTCGCCTTCGGCATCATGCTCACGTACTCGTCGTACCTGAAGCGGAAGACGAACCTGACCGGGTCCGGCCTGGTGGTGGGTTTCTCCAACTCGAGCTTCGAGGTGCTCGCGGGTATCGGTGTGTTCTCGGCGCTCGGCTTCATGGCGCAGGCGCAGGGCGTCGCGGTCGACGAGGTAGTGGCGGGCGGCATCGGTCTTGCATTCATCGCGTTCCCGACGATCGTGTCGCAGATGCCGGGCGGTCCCATTTTCGGCGTGCTGTTCTTCGGTTCGCTCGTGTTCGCCGGGTTCACGTCGCTGATCAGCATCCTCCAGGTGACGGTCTCTGCGTTCCAGGACAAGACCGGACTCGGCAAGGTGCCCGCGGTGCTGACGATCGGCGGCGCTGCAGCAATCGTGTCGATACTCCTGTTCCCCACCACTACCGGCCTGAACACCCTCGACGTGGTCGACCGATTCGCGAATCAGTTCGGCATCGTGGGTGTCGCATTCGCGGCCATCATCGTGATCGCATGGGTCCTGCGTCGCCTGCCCGAACTGCGCGACCACCTCAACTCGGTGTCGTCGTTCAAGGTGGGGCTGGTCTGGCAGATCTTCGTCGGCGTGATCACGCCGGTGGTCCTGGGATACATGCTGTTCAGCGAGATCCGCGACCGCATCGACGAAGGTTACGGCGGACTGCCCGACGATCTCGTGATGACCTTCGGGTGGGGCGTGCAGATCGTGGTGATCGTGTTGGCAATCGCCATGTCGTTCATCCCGTGGCGCCGAGGGATCGAAACCGAGTTCGAATTCGATGAGAACCGATCGGACTCCACATCGACGCTTGCCAAGACACAGCAGGGAGAGAATTCGTGAACACCTCAGCGATCGTGATGATGGTCCTCGCCCTGGCGACTCTGTGGGGCGGCCTGACCGCGAGCATCATCCACCTGCGTAACCATCCCGACGATATGGAGTGAGACTTCCTCCCGACGACAGTGTCGGTTGAGTAACACACGGGGCGGCGCTCTGGCCGGAGCGCCGCCCTTGTGCTTTCCTTGGATCCGACAGTCTCAACCTTTACTTGAGGCTGAGTGTTTGAATCGATGGTTCGAGACCGACGTGTCGAGACCTGACGCACAGGAGCACCCATGACCCGCAAGACCACGCGCGCCCGGATGCGCCCCCTCGCCGCCGCGACCACCCTCGCCGTAGCAGCCGGCCTCGCACTGCCTGCCGTAGCCACCGCACAACCTGCACCCACGCCACCGGTCGTCGATGCACCCGCACCCGCCGAGACCCCAGCGCCCACCGAGATCCCCGCGCCGGCCGCCGACAGCGCGATCGCCACCGCACTCGGAGTGCTGCGCTCGACACCGGGCGCCGACGAGGCCGCGCTCGCCGCAGCCGAGGCCGTCGCCGGGGCACGTGGCAGCGCCGTCGACGCAGCCGAGGGCTCCCCTCTCGGCGCGTACGACGAAATGACAGAGTTCCTGCGCGCCTTGGGAATCGAGCCGTTCCTCTTCCCCACCGGCGCACCGTTCTGCACGTCCGACGGCAACCTGCCGCTCGGCATCGCCCCAGCGATGGCCGGAGCCCTCCCCGGCCCGTGGCCGAATCAGGAATTCCTCGGCCGATCCCTCAACGTCGTCGATCCCGCCCAGACTCTGTTCGCTTTCGTCCCGATGGGGCTCGAGGACGACGCGAACGCCGACGGAATCCAGCTCGCATGGTTCAACGTCAACACGCTGCAGGGCGGACTGGTGCCGATGGGCACACTCCAGGAGGCCGGATCGGCTGCAATCCCCGAAGGCCTGACAGGCCCTGCCCGCACCATGGCGGAGCAGGCGGTTGCCGCGTTCCTCGCCCAGACCGTGCCGTTCGGCGGCGTGCGCGTCGCACCCGTCGACACCGGCGCGGGCACCGTCCTGGCCGCCGTGTTCGGCACAGTCCAGAACGGCGAGTCGTCGTGCTTCTTCCTGCCCACGATCGGCATCGTCGACGTGCCCGCCTGACACCATCGGAACGGTTGCGGCGGGTGAGTTCAGCTCGCCCGCTGCAACCGCTCGAGGCGATCGAAGACCAATCGGACCGCGGTGTCCATATGGGTAACGACCCCTTCGGCGCCCATTCGCCCATTCGCCCAAGCAACCAGGCTCGACATCCACACATCCGCAACGATGTGCACAGCGTTGAGCACTACCTCGGTGACGATCTCGATACCGGCAGACCTCGCGAACAGCGTGGTGAGCACATGTCCGAGTCGGTCCAGCTCGGGCGCCGACGACGCATCGGCGAACATCACGGCACGCACGAGCGCGTCGTACTGCTGCGGGTCCTGTTCCAACCTCGAGACGGACGCGCGCAGGACACCCATGATCCGCTCGTGGGGCGTGTCGCCGGGTAGATCGGCGGCGGAGAAACGCTCGCCGACTTCCTCGAACTGGGTCACCATCGCCACCACGAGCAGCTGGTTCTTCGATGGGAAGTACCGGTAGACCGTGCCGAGCGCGACACCCGACCGGTCTGCGACGGCACGCATCTGCACGGCGTCGTAGCCGCCCTCCGACGCGAGCTGCTTCGCGGAGTCGACGATCCTCAGATACCGGGCACGCTGCGCCGGCTTCAGCCCGGCCCCCGGGGACTGAGCAACCGGACGTTTCCGCGCCTCGTCCGACATGGTCGACTCTTCCGTCATCACGTCACCTTCCGCTAGTGCAGGTCCAGGATAGTGGAGCGACCTCACCGACCCGGAAATACTAGACACCTGTCCGGAAACCCTTCCATCCAGATGTAGAACGCGTTACATTTTCTGGGTCATCCGATGAGAGGGGTCGCTGTGCGCCACGGAATCACCCTGTTCACGAGCGATCGGGGTATCCGACCCGACGCCGCCGCGAGAGCCGCGGAGGAAGCGGGATTCGACAGCTTCTACGTGCCCGAACACACCCACATCCCGGTCCGGCGCGAATCCGCCCATCCCGGCACCGGCAACGAGACCCTCCCCGACGACCGGTACATGCGCACCCTCGACCCATGGGTCGCGCTCGGCCTCGCCGCAGCCGTCACTTCCACCATCAAGCTGGGGACCTCGGTGGCACTCCCCCTCGAGCACGACCCGATCACGCTCGCGAAGACCATCGCCACGCTCGATCATGTCAGCGGCGGCCGCGTCGTCCTCGGAGCCGGATTCGGTTGGAATGCAGAAGAACTCGCCGACCACGGGGTACCGCCGAAAAAGAAGCGCACGGCACTGCGCGAATATCTCGAAGCCATGCAGGCGCTGTGGACCCAAGAGGAGGCGTCCTACGACGGCACGTTCGTGTCGTTCGGACCGAGTTGGGCGTGGCCGAAACCGATCCAGCAGCCTCGCCCGCCTGTGCTGCTCGGCGCGGGGGCCACCGACCGGAACTTCGAGTGGATCGTCCGCTCCGCCGACGGATGGATCACCACCCCCAGAGAGCAGGACATCGTCGACCACGTGCAACGCCTGCACAAGATGTGGGCCGACGCGGGCCGAGCAGGCACACCCGAGGTGCTGGCACTCGCCGGTCGTCCCGACCCCGAGCAGCTGGACCAGTGGCGCGACGCCGGTGTCTCCGAAGTGATCTTCGGACTGCCCGATCGCGCCGCAGACGAGGTCGTCGCCTACATCGACCGTCTCGCCGGGAAACTCGGCCTCACTTCCTGACCCCCGCATCAGAAACGGATCACCACATGAGCACCGACGTCCATCCCCTGCTCGCCGACCGGGTCGCCACCTGGGATCACGAGGCCGACGTTGTCGTCGCCGGATACGGCATCGCAGGCGTGTCCGCGTCCATCGAAGCCGCCCGCAGCGGCGCCGAGGTCCTGGTTCTCGAACGCACCGGCGGGTGGGGCGGCGCCGCGTCACTGTCCGGCGGCATCGTCTACCTCGGCGGCGGGACCGGGCTGCAGAAGGCGCTCGGATTCGACGACACCGCCGAGAACATGAAGACCTTCATGCTCGCCGCACTCGGCCCGGGAGCCGACGAGGCGAAGATCTCGGAATACTGCGACGGCAGCGTCGAACACTACAACTGGCTCGTGGACAACGGTGTCGTGTTCAAGGAGAGCTTCTGGGGCGAACCGGGATGGGAGATCCCCGGCGACGACGGCCTCATGTACTCCGGCGGAGAGAATTCTGCCCCGTTCAACGAGATCGCCACGCCCGCACCGCGTGGCCACGTTCCGCAGATGACCGACAAGCGCACCGGCGAGAAAGGCGGCGGCTTCAAGCTCATGGAGCCGCTGGCACAGGTCGCCGAAGAACTCGGCGTCCGAGCCGAATACGACGTGCGCGTGCAGCGACTCATCGTGGACGGCGACGGACGCGTCGTCGGCCTCGCTGCCAAGCAGTACGGCAAGGACATCCACATCCGGGCCCGGCGCGGTGTCGTGCTGGCCACCGGAAGCTTCGCGTACAACAAGGACATGGTCGCCACCTATGCGCCGCAGTTGAACGGGCGCCCAGCCGCCGCCATCGAAGAACACGACGGTCGCGCCATCCGCATGGCGCAGGCGCTCGGCGCCGATCTGGCACACATGGACGCGACCGAAGTCGCGTTCTTCGGCGACCCCCAATTGATGGCGCGAGGAATCCTCGTCAACGCCCGCGGTCAGCGTTACGTCCCCGAGGACACCTATCCCGGCCGGATCGGACAGCTCACCCTGCTGAAGAACGACAATCAGGCATACCTGATCATCGATGAGAGAGCATACGAAGAAGGCTGTGCAACAGTGAGTTCCACCCCGTACTTCCGGTTCCAGCCCAAGTGGGTGGCGGAGACGGTGGAGGAACTCGAATCCGACATGGGGTTACCGGCAGGGACCCTGCAGTCCGCCGTCGAGGTGTACAACCGGCACGCAGCCGACGGCTCCGACCCGGTGCTCGGCAAGAAGACCGAATGGGTCAAGCCCATCGGCACACCCGTCGCCGCACTGGATCTGCGCAACTGCACCGCCGGATTCACCCTCGGCGGTCTGCGTACCACCGTCGACTCCGAGGTCCTGCACGTCTCGGGCGAACCGATCCCCGGGCTGTTCGCGGCGGGTCGCTGCACGTCGGGCGTGTGCGCGTGGGGGTATGCGAGCGGCACCTCGCTCGGCGACGGCAGCTTCTTCGGCCGCCGCGCGGGCCTCGCCGCAGCGAAGAACTGAGGTCGATACCCCGGCCCCGAACTGAGCGAATGTATCCTTCAGTCGATCAGATCGACTGAAGGATACATTCGCTCAATTATGTTGGGGCGGTGCCAGTCAGAGCACCGTCAGTGGCAGCGGGATGCCCCGGTCGGCGAACACGAATTCCGCGCCCGAGCTGAATCTGGTGACCTGCACGTCCTTGGACTCACGCGCCGGCGTGTCCTCTCGGATCACGTCGACGACGAGTGCGTCGGGTGAGTCCTCGACCATCCGCGTCGAGAAGTGCGGGTCGACCCCGCGGACGAGCGCATCGAGTGGTGCGAGGTGATCGGCGTCGATGAAGGTCGTCCACCCACCGTCGACATCGATGCCTCCACTGCGGTCGATACGCAGCCGGAGGTGATCTTCGTGGGCCTCGACGGTGCTCCCGACATACTGTTGCGGCGCGAGGACGGGGTGGATACCGAGCACCTTCGCGAGTCCGTCGAAAGTTCCGGACAGTCCGAGGGCGTTGCGGATCCGCTCCGATGTCAGCCCGGCGATGCCGGTGAGTTGCTTCCGGAGAAGCGTGGACGCTGAAGCCTCATCGGTGCGTTTGCGGACGCCGATCAGGAATCCGAGGGTGAGCATGTGTTGTTGGAGACACACCTCTTCGGCGATACGCACAAGCGCGGAGTGGGAGAAATCGTCGAAGCGCACGTCCGAGAGCAGCGGACCCGAATAGTCGTCGCGCCCACCGCCACCGGGGACGATCGGACTCAGTTCGACCGACCTCGCCGCCGTGCGTCCCAATGCCTCGGTGTGGGGTTCGACGACGGGCGGTACGTGCGACGGGTCGATCGTCACGGTCCAGGCGCAGTGCGGGTGCCGATCCTCGGGGCTGCGTGGCGGTCGGTGGATCGGCCTGACCTGCGCGTAAGGGTTTGTCGCCAGCGCTGTCGCATCGAAGGTCGGGTCCTCGATGTCATGGCACATCGCGGTGACGTATTCCTCGCCGAGTGGTTCGACGTCCATGAGCGCACCGCAGTGGTCGAGCCAGAACTCGCCGTGGTCACGGTCGTCGACGCGGAACCGGAAGTCCATGAACTGCGGTGGTGCGCCGATGTCGAGTTGCAGGCCCTTGAAGATCGTCACGATGTCGTCGCCCTCGTACTTCAGCGCCTGCTGCATGCGCCGGGTGTACCAGGGCGAGGACGCCTGCCATTCCTCGATCGCGACGGCCGCCATCCCCTCTCGTCCGAAGGCCGAGATCAGGTGGGCCATCCCGGAGCGGTCGATCAGCTGGCCGCACAGCAACAGTTCGGGGACGAGAACTGCGAGATCCCCTCGCGACAACGCCTCGAACGATGATCCGGCACGCACAGTGGTCACCACAGCGGCACCGGTGCCTGACCCGCCCGGTACCAGCCGGGAAGCCGCTTGCCGGATGTGGACCGCTCGATGCGCTTGTTCATGCCGTCGGACAACGCCCCGTCGGTGATCATCTCGAGGAAGAGATGCGACACGTTCCCGAAATCGAAGAAGTCGCGCTGCCACGACCACTGGAAATTGCCGCCGTAGCGGAACCAGCTGCCACCGATGCCGTGCAATGCGTAGCGCTCACCGTTGTCGCGCTTCGCATCGGCGATCTGCTTCCACAGGCCGATCACGTCGCCCGTGCGATCGTCGACGACGACCTGCTGGTAGGGGTATTCCCACCCCTCCAATCCCCGCATCTCCTGTCCGAGTGCGAGTTCGCGGATCTCGTCACGGCCGACGGCCATGAAATCGTCCTTGGGTCCGTAATTCCACCCGTAGGTGGCGTCCTCGGTGTACATCTCGGCCAGCGGCTTCCAGTCCTGCTCGGCCTCGGCGCGTTTGTTCGCATCGAGCCAGCGGGCAACCATCTCGTCGAGCTCAGCACGGTCGAACGTGGACATAACGTCTCCTGTCGTCAGTCTTGGGCCAGTCGCAACGCTTGGGTGGGGCAATAGCGGACAGCGGCTTCGACGTCGTCGCGCTGGCCGTCGGGGACCTCGTCGACGAGGACCTCCACGGTGCCGTGTTTGGGGACGGTGAACACGTCGGGTGCTTCCATCTCGCACATGGCGTGTCCCTGGCACAGGTCGAGATCCACTTCGATCTTCACGATTACTCCGTTTCCCGCACCCGCCGGCGGTACCGAACCGCGCACGGTTGCGCGAGCTGCACCACCATCTTCGAGTGATCGTTACGGTAGGTGTCGGAGGGCTGGGCAAGCTCGAACTCGAAGTCGCGCAGGAGTATCGAGAAGATTGCTTTGAGCTGCATCAAAGCGAACGCTGCGCCGACACACCGGTGCCTGCCCGCCCCGAACGGAATCCAGGTCCAGCGGTTGACGATGTCTTCCTGGTTCGGGTCGATGTATCGACCCGGGTCGAACACATCGGGATTCGGGAAGTCCTCGGGTATGCGATTGGAGATCGCCGGGGTGGCTCCCACGAGATCGCCCTCGGCGATGCGGTAGCCGGCCACTTCGAAGTCCGCGCGCGCCACCCGAAGCAGCAGGATCAACGGCGGGTGCATCCGCAGCGTCTCCTTGAGTACCGCCTCGAGATTCGGGATCTGCCGTAGCGCATGGAAACTCACGTCTGCGCCGTCGGAGTAGATCGCGTCGAGTTCACGGGTCACCTGCTGCATGTTCTGCGGGTTGCGCAGCAGCTCGATCAAGGCCCACGCCGCGGTGCCGGACGTCGTGTGGTGCCCTGCGAACATCATCGAGATGAAGATGCCGGTGATCTCGTCGGCGCTGAACCGTTCGTTTCCGTTCTCGTCCTTGATGGACACCAGGACGTCGAGCATGTCCCGGTCTTCCTTGCCCTCGGGGGGGTTCGCGATCCGGCCGTTCATGATTCCCTGGACCAGTTCGACGAGTCCGCGGCGGGCTTCGTCGCGGCGACGGAAGCTTTCGATCGGAGCGTAGGGGTCGACGAAGGCGAGCGCGTCGGTGCCCTTCTCGAGATCGTGGTAGAGGCGCGAGAAGCGGTCGTCGAGTTCGTCGCGGAACTTCTTGCCGATCAGGCACGCCGACGACGTGTAGATCGTCAGTTCGGCGAAGAATTCGAGGAGGTCGATCTCCCCCTCGTCGCCCCATCCGGCAATCATGTCCTGGACCTCGCGGTCGATGGTCGCCGCGTGCCCCCTCATCTGTTCGCCGCGCAGTGCCGTGTTGTGCAGCATCTCCTTGCGCCGTTCGGGGCTCGCATCGAACACGACGCCCTCCCCGAACACCGGCGTCATGAAGGGATACGCGGCCTGCTGGTCGAGGTCGTCGTCGGACGATCGGAAGAAGAACTCGTTGGCTTCGGCGCCCGAGAGCAGCACGACCTTCTTGTCGGCGAGTTGGAATATGCCGACGTCGCCGCATTCGTCGCGCACGCGGTTCATCAGAGCGATGGGGTCGGTGCGCAGTTCCTCGAGGTGTCCGTGTTCGTGTTCGCCGCCGGAGACACGAGGCGGTGCGACGGCCGTGTGGGATGGTCCGGTCACTTCTCTTCCTTCCGCAAGGGTGCTTCGGGCTGCACTTCGACGAGCACGATGTGGGCGCCGCGGGGCACGGACACCACGGTCGCGGCGGCGGCGGCGATATCCGACGCACGGAGGAAATACGGGTGGCGAGCGAAACCCCAGCGTTCCCAGTCTTCGAGGAGGGGGCCCACGACCTCGGCCGGTGCGGTCATTCCGGCACCGGTCTGAGTGGGGCCGGGCCGGACGGTGGACGCACGGACCCCGGTTCCTTCGAGTTCCATCCGCAGTTGGACGACGAGGGCTTCGAGGCCGGTCTTCGCGGCAACGTAGGCGCCCATCCGTGGGCGCGGGACGTCGGCGCAGTCCGAACCGATCACGACGAAGTCGCCTCGTTTGCGTTCGATCATTCCGGGGAGCACGCGACGCGCGAGGCGTTGGGTGCCGTTGAGGTGCACGTTCACCTGGAACTCGAACCGGTCCGGGTCCATCTCGTGGACGAGGGAGAAGTCCATGTCGCCTGCGCCGGAGACGACGATCTCGATGGGGCCGAGTGCCTCCTCCGCAGCGGTGACGAAGGCATCGACCGAGTCGGTGGACGACACGTCGAGATGGTGGGCGAACGCCTCACCGCCTTCGCCACGGATCTTCTCCGCGATGGCCTGGCACTCGTCGACCCGGCGGGCGCCAAGCGCGACCGGATGGCCGAGTTCGGCGAGCGCGTATGCGGTGGCCGTCCCGATTCCCGACGAGGCACCGCTGACGAGCGCAGGCCTGCGCGCAGGGTGTGGCTCGAATCTAGGCATGTCGCTCCGTCACTTTCATGGGGAGGGCGGCGAAGCCGCGAACATTGGTGGAGTGGACCCGTTCGGTGCGGTCGAAGTCGATCTCGTAGTCGGCGACCCGGCGCGCGAATTGTTCGAGTGCGATGTTCGCCTCGAGCCGTGCGAGGTGAGCTCCGAGGCAAAAGTGCACTCCCGCGCCGAAACTCGCGAGCTTGCCTGCGATGTCGCGGCCGAGGCGGAAGTCGTCGGCGTCGTCGAACACCTCGGAGTCGCGGTTGGCGGACCCGATGAGCAACAGCACCTTGTCGCCGGAGCGGATCGTGGCGCCGTGCAGGTCGATATCTGCCGTGGCAGTGCGAGCGACGAGCTGGCTCGACGTGTCGTAACGCAGGGTTTCTTCGACCCATTCGGGCGCACGGTCCGGGTCCGAAAGCACCTGCGACACTTCGTCCTTGTTCCGAGCTCCCCAGTAGAGCGCATTGCCGAGGAGTTTGGTGGTGGTTTCGTTTCCGGCGACCACCATGAGGAACATGAACCCGATGATCTCGTCGTCGTCGAGCCGGTCGCCGTCGATCTCGGCGTCGAGCAGAGCCGAGGTGAGATCGGTCGTCGGCGACTTCCGGCGCTCCGTGATCATGTCCGCGTAGTAGCCGACGAGATGCAGCGACGCTTCCATCGCCGAGACCGGGACGTCGAGCACACCCTCGTCCCGATGCACGACGAGATCGGCGAGTCTCCTGACCTCGGCACGGTCGGCCTCGGGAACTCCCATCAGTTCGGAGATCACGTCCATCGGCAGTCTGGCCGCGAAATCGCCGATCCAGTCGAATTCACCGCTGGCGAGCGCGGGTTCGAGATGCCCGAGAGTGAGCTCGAGAGTCCGATCCTGCAGTTCCGCGACTCGGCGCGGGGTGAACCCCTTCGAGACGAGCTGACGCATGCGCATGTGCCGCGGGTCGTCCATGGCAAGGAACGACATCACCTTGTAGGCGTTGGGCCCGTACGCAGCCGGATCGAGCGAAACACCGTTCGCACTGGACAACCGCGCGTTGTCGCGGAAGCCGGCGACGACGTCGGCGTGTCGCGACAACGCCCAGAAGTTCAGGTCGGGGTTGTAGTAGAGCGGCGCTTCCTCGCGAAGCCGACGATAGGTCGGATACGGGTCTTCGTGGAAGGCGTAGTCGTAGGGATCGAACGTCGGCGGGTCGAGCGATACGAGCTCCGAGGGAGCCTGGATCATGGATCACTCCAATAACAGTCGGGCCGAGATTTCCAGCCTGTCGGCAAGCTTTTCGTATGTTCCGTAACCCATTCCCGCTCGCACGAGCGCACCGGCATAGAGAAGCTCGAGCGCCTCGACTTCGTCGGGATCAGCGCCGTCCCCGAGTGCGGCGGAGAGCCTTTCGCGGATGTCGAGACCGATTCGGGCGCGTAGATGCTCGACGTCGGGGTCGCGACCGAGCAACGCGCTCGTGACGGCGGCAGCCAGTTCCGGTTCGTCGGCCATGAGCAGCGCGACTCCCCTCAGCACCGCGACCACGCGATCGGCACGATCCGCTTCGTCGGAAAGCTCGACGGGGGCGGCGGCGAGCCGTCGCCAGAAGACCTCCGCGACCAGGTGCTCCTTGGACGAGAAGTACGTGTAGGCGGTCGCGGGCGCGACACCGGCCCGCGCGGCGACGATACGGACGGTCAGTCCTGCGAATCCCTCTTCGCCCAGCACCTCGACGGCAGCCTGCGTGAGCCGCTGCACGGTGTCGGCCTGCCGTTCGGTGAGCCGACGCCGGGTGGATTCGAGATTCACATTTCTGGACACGTGTCTGGACATTACTACGGCAACTGTCGTCCGGCAATGGTCGCCGACCATCTCGCGCATGAATTCATCCCTGACGCGGGTAGATCCGTACCGGCATGGCCTTGATGCCGTTGATGAAGTTCGATCGCAGACGCCGAGCGGGCCCCGCCGGCTCGATGCGGTCGAGCCGCGTCGCGAGAGTGTCGAACATGATCTTCAACTCGAGGCGCGCCAGGTGCGCACCCAGACAGAAGTGCACCCCGGTACCTCCGAATGCCACATGCGGGTTGTCCTCCCGCGCGATGTCGAAGACGTGGGGGTCGTCGAACACGTCGGCGTCGCGGTTGGCGCTCGGGTAGTAGACCACCACCTTGTCGCCCCGCTGCACCGGCTGCTCCCCGATCGCCGCCGGGCAGGTCGGGGTACGGCGGAAGCCGATCACAGGGCTGACCCAACGCAGGATCTCCTCCACGGCACTCACCACGAGCTCCGGTTCGTCCTGGAGGCGCCGCCACTGGTCGGGATGCTCCATGAAGGCCTGCACCCCTCCGGAGATCGCGTTGCGGGTCGTCTCGTTCCCCGCAATCACGAGGAGCACGAATAACATGTCGAATTCCATCTCGGTGAGCGTGTCGCCGTGCTCGTCCGGAGTGATGAGCTTGGTGACGATGTCGTCGCGGGGCTCGATACGCCGCTGCGCCGCGATCTCGTTCGCATACAGAAAGACCTCCGCCGCAGCGAGTTCGCCGTCCTCCCGAGTGCTGCCGTACTCCGGATCGTCCCAACCGATCATTCTGTTCGACCAGTCGTAGAGTTTGCCGACGTCCTCGGCAGGCGCTCCGAGCAGCGCGGCGATCACCTCGAGCGGCAAAGGTGCGGCCGCGACCGGAACGAAGTCGACGACCTGCCCGTCGCGGCCCGCTTCTATCAGGTCGTCGACCACGCGCGCACAGATGTCGCGAATGTGGCCCTCGAGCTGCTTGATCACGCGCGGTGTGAATCCACGGCTGACGAGCTGACGCAACCGGGTGTGATCGGGCGGGTCGAGATTGAGAAGCATGGAGGCCTGCTTGAGCCGGGTCTCCTCGTCGAATTCGTCGATCTGGGTGGAACCCATCGCGGCAGAGAACGTGGTGTCGCGCGAGACTCCGATGACATCGGTATGGCGCGTCACCGCCCAGTACCCCGGCCCGTCGTCCTCCGCTTGCCAGTAGACCGGGCATTGCCGGCGAAGGTCGTCGAAGAAGGCGTGCGGGACGCCCTGGGTGTAGAGGTCGGGGTTCTTCAGATCGATGTGGGATGTCGTCATGGTGCGCCTCACGAGTCGGTGGCGAACGGCTACCGTTTATAAACTACATACCTTCGTTTGCAATGGAAGCCCCTTAGAATGAATTCATGGCACGTGACAATTCCAAGCCCATCCGACGACGAACTCTCACGCGCGACAAGGTGATCGACGCCGCCCTCGCCGCCGTCGACGAGGCGGGTTGGGAACAGCTCACGATGAGCACGCTGTCGAGCCGGCTCGGTATCGTCGCCGCCTCGCTCTACAACCACGTCCGCGGACTCGACGACGTCCGAGCTGCAGTGCAGGCGCGCGCAATGACCGACCTGGGAATACACCTGCGTGAGGTAGCGATGGGCCGCAGCGGCAAGGACGGCCTACGTGCGTTGATCGATGCTCACCGGTCCTGGGCCACGACACACCCACGCCGCTATCAGGCCTTGACCACCGCTCCGATCGACCGCGACGGCCTGATCGCGGCAGGCCTCGATGCGAATGCCGCCCTGGGGTCGATGCTGGACTCGTGCGGAGTCCCCGAAGAGCGGGCGCTCGAAGTCACGATCGGGATGTTCTCGGCCTTGCACGGCTTCGCGATCCTCGAGAGCAGCGGGTTCCTCGGCGACGAAATCGACCTCGACCGAATCTACGAATCCGTGGTCCGGGGCGCACTCGCCCACCTGCCCACACCCTCCGCAGCGACCGCGACGTAAACTGATTACAGTCGTCCCCAGATGGGGAAGCGTGCGAATACGTTCGAGCGTGCAGTTGTTGTCGATTCTCACGAGAAATATGACAACAACTGCACGCTCGCTCTCGTCGTATCAGACTCCCCCGTAACGGCATCCACTCGAACCATTGCATTCTCGGAACATGTCGAACTATAGTCCAGACACCTGTCCAGAACGTAAGGGAATCGTCTGATGACATTGCGCCCGACCGACAGTTCCACGCTCCTGATCGACGGAAAGCTCGTCCCCGGCAGCGGCGGCACGTTCGAGATCCTCGATCCCAGCACCGAAGAGGTCCTCGGCCACGCAGCCGACGGCACCGCCGCCGATCTCGACGCCGCCATCGAGGCTGCGCGCCGCTCCTTCGACCACACCGACTGGTCCCGCGACCACGCCTTCCGCGCGCACTGCCTGCGGCAGCTTCGCGACGCCATCCGCGGCCACATCGAGGAACTCCGGGAGATCACGATCGCGGAGGTCGGCGCACCCCGGTTCCTGACCTCCGCCGCCCACCTCGAAGGGCCCGTCGACGACCTGCTGTGGTTTGCCGATCTCGCCGAGAACTATTCGTGGAAGAAAGATCTCGGCAACGCCTCTCCCATGGGAATTCCCACCCATCGGTATCTGCTCCGGGAAGCCGTCGGCGTGGTCGGCGCGATCACCCCGTGGAACTTCCCTCACCAGATCAACTTCGCCAAGATCGGGCCCGCACTCGCCGCAGGCAACACCGTGGTGCTCAAGCCCGCCCCCGACACACCGTGGTGCGCAGCGCTGATCGGCAGGATCGCCGCCGAGGAAACCGACATCCCGGCAGGCGTTCTCAACATCGTGACCTCGAGCGACCACCGCATCGGAGCGCTCCTCGCCGAAGACCCGCGGGTGGACCTGATCTCGTTCACCGGGTCCACAGCCACCGGCAAGTCGGTCATGCGGGCCGCATCGGAGTCACTCAAGAAGGTCTTCCTCGAGCTCGGCGGCAAATCTGCATTCGTCGTACTCGACGACGCCGATCTCCGCGCGGCATGCTCCATGGCGGCGTTCACCGTATCCACGCACGCCGGGCAGGGTTGCGCGATCACCACGCGCCTCCTGGTGCCACGCGCCCGCTACGACGACGCCGTCGCGGCCACCGCGAAGACACTGCAGAATCTGCGCCCCGGCGATCCACGCGACCCCGGCACCGTCTGCGGCCCATTGATTTCGGCGCGGCAGCGCGACCGCGTCGAAGGTTACATCCGCCTCGCTGTGGAGGAGGGCGGCACGATCGTGGTCGGAGGTGGACGACCCGCCGAACACGATCGTGGGTTCTTCGTCGAGCCCACCCTGATCTCGGGCCTCGACAACTCTGCGCGCACGGCACAGGAGGAGATCTTCGGACCGGTGCTGGTGATCCTGCCCCACGACGGCGACGACGATTCGATCCGCATCGCCAACGACTCCCCGTACGGGCTCTCCGGTGCGGTGTACGGCACCGACCCCGACCGCATCGACCGGGTCGTCGCGGGAGTCCGCACCGGCACCCTCGGAGTCAACGGTGGCATCTGGTACGCCGCCGACGCACCGTTCGGTGGTTACAAGCAATCCGGGATCGGCCGGGAAATGGGACTGGCCGGATTCGAGGAATACCTGGAGACCAAGCTCGTCGCAGAACCCGCGAACTGACGTCGTCGCCCACCCGCGACGAATCCGAAAGGACCAGCACCATGGCCAGATTCAACGATCGCACCGCGATCGTCACCGGAGCCGCCCAAGGAATCGGCGAGGCGTACGCACGAGCGCTCGCAGCCGAGGGCGCACGCGTGGTGGTCGCCGATATCGATGCCGAGCTCGGCGAGCAGGTCGCCAAGCAGATCGTCGTCGACGGCGGCGCCGCCACATTCCTGCGCGTAGACGTCTCCGATCCCGATTCGGCAAAGGAACTCGCCGACAAGACCGTCGAGACCTACGGCGGCATCGATCACGTCGTCAACAACGCCGCGATCTACGGAGGAATGAAACTCGACCTCCTACTCACCGTTCCGTGGGACTACTACAAGAAGTTCATGAGCGTCAATCTCGACGGCGCCCTCAACATCACCCGCGCCGTGTGGCCGCACATGACGAGTAGTGGCGGGTCGATCGTCAACCAGTCGTCCACCGCCGCGTGGGTGTACTCGGGCTTCTACGGGCTCGCAAAGGTCGGAATCAACGGCCTCACACAGCAACTCGCCGTCGAGCTCGGCGGATCGAACATCCGCATCAACGCTATCGCACCCGGACCCATCGACACCGAAGCCACCCGTACCACCACCCCCTCGAACATGGTCGCCGACATGGTGAAACAGTTGCCGCTCAAGCGGATCGGCACCCCCGACGACCTCGTCGGCATGTGCTTGTTCCTGCTCTCCGACGAAGCGGGCTGGGTCACCGGCCAGATCTTCAACGTCGACGGAGGTCAGGTGATCCGCTCGTGAAGGCTCGAATCGGCTATATCGGTCTCGGCAACATGGGCGCACCGATGGCTCGCCGCCTGCTGGACCACCACGGCAGCGTGACCGTCCTCGATACCAACCCCGATGCGCTCAGTCCCTTCATCGAAGCGGGCGCCCACTCCGTCTCGGACGCAGCAGAACTCGCATCGGTCAGCGACATCGTGTGCGTGACGGTGCTCGACGACGCCCAAGTGCGCGACGTCGTCGCCGGTCCCGGCGGACTGCTGTCCACCGCGACACCGGGCACGGTGATCGCTGTGCACTCGACGATCTCCGACACCACGGCCGTCGACCTGGCCGAACAATGCACCGCACGCGGGGTCGAGTTCGTCGATGCACCGGTCAGCGGCGGCGCGGCGGGCGCGAAGAAAGCCGCTTTGGCCGTCATGGTCGGAGCATCCGACAAGGCTTTCGCTAAGATCGAAGAGCCGTTCAGCGCGTTCGCCGCGCTCGTGGTGCATGCCGGCCCGGTCGGTGCGGGTACCCGGATGAAACTTGCCCGGAATCTGCTTCACTTCGTGTCGTTCACCGCCGCGACCGAAGCCCAACGACTCGCCGAAGCCGCCGGAATCGACATCACCGAACTCGGAAAAGTCGTCCGGCACACCGACGCGATCACCGGAGGTGCCGGTTCGATCATGTGGCGCGACAACACCTCCCCGCTCGAACCCGACGATTCCTGGTTTCCGATCTTCTCGCACGTGCGCGCACTGGGCGAGAAGGATCTGGCGCTCGCACTGGCGCTCGGTGACCGACTCGAGGTCGAACTTCCACTCGCAGCACGCGCCCTCGCGGGCCTCGGCCCCGGCCTCGGAGTCGGGATCGGCGACATCGCACGCACCCACAGCATGGAGGAACAGTCGTGACCGACGACAAGCGCGAACGCGGACTCGAGATGATGGGGAAGGTCTACGGATTCGAGTTCCAGGACGGACCGGGCGCCCATTTCGCCGCCACCGCCGATCACCTGTTCGCCGACATCTGGTCGCGACCCGGTCTGAGCCTCCGCGACCGGCGCCTGCTGCTGCTCGGCGCCCTGGCCGCGCAGGGGCTGAGCGACGTCGCCGAGATCCAGATCGGCGCCGCGCTGCACAACGAAGAACTCGACGAGGAGCAACTGCGGGAGATCGCATTGTTCCTGTCGCACTACGTGGGCTGGCCCCTCGGAACGAAACTGGACAACGCGGTCGGCAGTGCACTGCACGCACGTCGTACCTCTGCACGCTCATGACAGTGGGCGCGCTCGCCGCTCCCGAGTTTCCTGAACTCGGCTTCTATGCGCTTGCCGGGCACGCTCCCGACCCGCGCGAGTTGCTCCATGAGATCCGCTACGGCGAACAACTCGGTCTCGGCGCGGTATTCCTGTCCGAACGATTCGACACCAAGGACGCGGGCGTGCTCGCCGGGGCAGTCGCGGCCATCAGCGAATCGATCGGGATAGGTACCGCCGCGACGAACCCCCAGACCCGTCATCCGATGGTGACCGCGACCATGGCCACCACCGCCCACCGGCTCAGTGGAGGCCGCTACGCCCTTGGGCTCGGCCGCGGCTTCGGGGCCCTGTTCGACCTGATGGGTCTGCCGCGAGTGTCGTCGGCACGGCTCGACGACACCGTCGGGCTTCTCCGCACGCTGTTCCGCGGCGACGCGGTAGTCGGCCACGACGGTCCCGCAGGCACGTTCCCGTACCTGCGTCGCACCGCCGACGGAACAGATCGCATCCCGATTCTCATGGTCGCACTCGGCGACCGATCACTCGAGCTCGCGGGACGCATCGCCGACGGCGTGGTCCTGCACACCTTCTTCTCCGACGCGACGGTGGCGCGGGCCGTGAAGATCGTGCGCGACGCCGCTGCCGGCGCCGGACGCGACCCGGCCTCCGTCCGAATCTGGTCGGTACTGGCGACCGTCGAAGAGTCCATCCCCGACACGGAACGACGACGCAAACTCGTGGGCAGACTCGCCACCTATCTCCAGGGCTACGGCGACGTGCTGGTCAAGGCCAACGGGTGGTCCCCCTCCGACCTCGAGCGGTTCCGCGCAGACCCGATCGTGCAGCAACACCAGGGCGCATTCGATGCGACCGGTACCGACGAGGTGCTCCGGCACCTGGAGGCGCACTTGCCCGAACACTGGCTCGCGGCGTCGGCCACCGGCACATCCCAGCAATGCGCCGAGCGGATCGCCGACCAATTCGACGCCGGCGCCGACAGCGTGATCCTGCACGGGGCCACTCCCGCAGAGCTGGCTCCGGTTCTCGACGCGTGGCGGCACCTCCGCACTCCCCGCCGTTTCGCACATCTGCCCGCAAATCCCGGATGGAGTACTCGGTGAGCAACACCGTCGTGTCCGATATTGCAGAGCTGACCCCCGAGTGGCTCAGCGCCGCCCTCGACGCCCCCGTACACAGCGTCCGCGCGGAGCCCATCGGTACCGGGCAGGTCGGCACGTGCCACCGGCTCGAACTCACCGGCGACGGGGTGCCGGAACGACTCGTCGCCAAGCTTCCCGCAGCCGACACCGGTATGCGCGCGATGCTCGCAGGCGCGTACCGCGGCGAAGTCCGGTTCTACACCGATCTCGCAGCGACCGTCGCCGTCCGGGCTCCCCGATGTCACTTCGCGGCGCTCGGCGACGACGGGAACTTCACGCTCCTGCTCGAGGATCTCGCCCCCGCCCGGCAGGGTGATCAGATCCGCGGATGTACACCGGTAGAAGCACTCGACGCCGTTCGCAATCTCGCCGATCTGCACGCCCCGCGGTGGAACGATGCGGATCTGCTCGGCCTGGAATGGCTCGGACGGCCCGACGAGGCTCAGGCCCGCATGCTCTCGGAGTTGTACGGGCCTGCGGTGGATACCTTCGTCGCGGATCTGGGCGACCTGCTCGACGACAGCGACACCGACACCTTACGCTCATGTGTCGACGCCACCGAACGGTGGATGACCGCTCGCAGTGAACGTTTCACCGTGCTGCACGGCGACTATCGCCTCGACAATCTCATGTTCCCCGACGACGGTGCTCCCGGTGTGACGGCCGTGGATTGGCAGACGATCACCCTGGGCCTTCCCGCCCGCGACCTCGCGTATTTTCTCGGCACATCGTTGCCTCCCGCCTTGCGTCGCGACCACGAACACCATCTGGTCACCGCGTACCACCGCAGGCTCGTCGAGCAGGGCGTGGAGCGCTTTGCATTCGCCGAGTGCTGGGACGACTACCGGTTCGGTGTACTGCAGGGCCCGCTCATCGCGGTATTCGGATGTGCCTTCGGCACCCGGACCGAGCGGGGAGACCGGATGTTCGCAGCAATGGTGGCGCGTTCGTGTGCAGCGATCCGCGACCTCGACAGCTTCGGCGTCATCGGATGACGGCGGTATCGCACACCGAGCACGCTCGGTAATGTGACGCATCGAACGCTCAGCTCGTCCGACGAACGGAGACCGACCGCGATGACTCGCACCACCCTCCCCCGCGAAGCGATCGAACTCGCAGAAGCAACACCGGGTTTCATGCCCATCGACGAGGGCACGGCGCTGCACGACGCAGCCGTTCGCTATCTCGGCGACGGGGTGGGCGTCGAGATCGGCACCTACTGCGGCCGCTCCACGGTGTATCTGGGCGAAGCTGCGAAGGCGACGGGCGGGACCATTGTCACCGTCGATCACCACCACGGTTCCGAAGAACATCAGCCGGGCTGGGAATACCACGATTCGTCGCTGGTCGACCCGCACACCGGCAGGCTGGATACGGTCGGAAAACTGCGGCACACCCTCTCCGACGGAGCCCTCGAGTCGCACGTCGTCGCGATCGTGGGTAGTTCCCCTCAGGTCGCGGCATTCTGGCGCACACCACTCTCCTTCGTCTTCATCGACGGCGGGCACAGCAGCGAAGCAGCGCAGGCGGACTACGCGGGCTGGGCACGGTGGGTGGAACCGGGCGGTGCCCTGATCATCCACGACGTGTTCCCCGACCCTGCCGACGGCGGACGTCCGCCGTACGAGATCTATTGCCGCGCACTCGAAAGCGGGGAGTTCACCGAGGTCTCTGTCGCCGGGTCGTTGCGGGTGCTCGAACGCACCGGGGGCGTCGTCGGGTCGTAGGAGCACTTACAACGCTCCATACGAGCCGGTGCCCCCGGTCGGGCGTCAGACGAATACCTCGCAGCGCTCGGTGCAGTGATCCGGGCCCAACTGCGCCGGGGGCACAGCGGCGTCGCGGAACAGCGCATTTCCTCCGGTCGTCCGCGACAACGCATCCGCCGCGAGGATCACCGCCGCACTCGTCCACGAACTGACCTCGACGGGCCACCGTTTGCCGTCGTCGTAGACGAGTCCCGTCCAGTACGAGCCGTCCGGGTCGCGCAGGTGTTGCATGGCCGCGAACAACTCGTTCGCTCGCGCGCTGTCGCCGAGAGCATCGAGCGCGAGGACGAGCTCGCACGTTTCGGCGCCGGTCACCCACGGTTTGTGGTCGACACAGCGGATCCCGAGTCCGTCCACGACGAAATCGGACCATCTCTCCCGGATGCGCCGATGCGCTTCTGGGCCGCGCAATGCACCACCGAGTATCGGGTAGTACCAGTCCATCGAATACTCGGGCTTCGGCGTGAACAACTCTGGGTGCCTGCGCAGGGCATGTCCCAATCGATACAGTGCCACTTCCCATTCCGGCTGCGGGTCGTCGACGAGTTCGGCGAGCTGCACACCGCACCGCAAGCTCTGGTGGATGCTGGCGCATCCGGTGAGCAGTGCCTCGTCGACGAGGCCACCGGATCCTCGCGCCCACGCGATGTGCCCACCGGGAAACTGCATGTCGACGACGTGGTCGAGCGCTGCCCGCACGGTCGGCCACATCCCGGTGGTGAACATCCGGTCGCCGGTGACGAGATGGTGATGCCACACCCCCACGGCGATGTATGCGGTGAAATTGCTGTCGGTATCGGTGTTCTCGATGATCCCGTTGTGGTACTTCACGGGCCACGAGCCATCGGACCGCTGCGTCCTGCGCAGAAAGTCGAAGGCAGCCGACGCTTCGTCGAGCAGTCCGGTGACGGTGAGCGCCATTGCGGATTCGATGTGATCCCACGGATCGGTGTGGCCACCGGGAAACCAGGGAATCGCCCCGGACGGCTCCTGCATGCGCGCAATCGCACGCCCCGTCGCCAGGCACTCGTCGCGCGACAGGACGCCGGGCACATGCGGCATCATCTGCCGATGCAGCTCACTGCGGCGCACCGGATGCACCCGGCTTCTCGAGATAGAACACGACGCTCTTTCCGATGACGGGGTCGAGCAGCTTCTCCGCGGTGCGGGTCAGCCACGGCCCCTCCATCAGATCCCACACGAGCATCCGGTGATACGCCTTCGTCAGCGGATTGTTCTCGTTGTCGACGCCGACCGCGCACTTGAGCCACCAGTACGGCGAATGCAACGCGTGGGCGTGATCGGTCCCGCGCACCGCCAAACCCGCCGCGGTGAGCTTCGAAGCCAGCTCGTCCGCCTTGTAGATGCGCACGTGCCCGCCCTCGACCTCGTGGTAGGCGTCCGACAGTGCCCAGCAGATCTTCTCGGGGAACCACCGCGGGACAGTCACCGCTGCAACACCACCGGGCTTGAGAACCCGGACGACCTCTGCGATCGCCCGCTCGTCTTCGGGAACATGTTCGAGCACTTCGGAAATCAGGACCACATCGAAGGTGTCGTCGGCATACGGCAGCGCCAGCGCGTCACCCACCTCGGCGCGGGCGAGAGCGCCCTCGGGAGCCTGACCCTCGAGGTCCATCGCCACGAACATGTCGGCGACCGCCTTCATGTCGTCGGCGCTGCGATCGAATGCGACAACATCCGCGCCACGCCGGTACAACTCGAAGGAGTGCCTGCCTGCACCGGCACCGATGTCGATCGCGCGGCACCCCGGCCGCACCCCCAGCCGGTCGAAGTCGACGGTCAGCATCAGTCGGTCCTTCCTTCGTGTGCAGCGATCGCGCTCTCGTAGACGGCCGCGGTCTGCGCAGCGACTGCGGCCCAGCTGTACTTCTCTTCGACGCGCGAGCGAGCGGCAGCGCCGAGTCGGGCCCGCCGATCCGGGTCGTCGAGCAGCGCCGCGATCGCGGCGGCCAACTGTTCGGCGTCACCCGGTGGCACGAGCTCGCCTGCATCGCCGACCACCTCCGGTATCGCACCCGCGCGACTGGCCACGAGCGGCGTCCCGCACGCCATGGCTTCGACCGCCGGCAGTGAGAAGCCCTCGTACAGCGACGGCACTGCAGCGACCTCCGCCGACGCGAGGAGCTCCGCGAGCGCAGCGTCGTCGATCCCCGACACGGTGCGCACGACATCACCGATGGCGAGGTCGTCGATGAGGCGCTCGGTGGCACCACCGGGGGCGAGCTTGGAGACGAGCACGAGCTCGATCTCACGCTCGGTGTGCAGCTTGGCGACGGCCTCGAGCAGCGTGGGCACCCCCTTGAGGGGGGCGTCGGCGCTGGCCACGCACACGATGCGCCCCGCGACCCTGGGCGTGGACGGTGGCGCGAACAGGTCGGTGTCGACGCCGAGTGGGATCGTGTGGAGGCGGTCCGGCTCGATGTCGAAGGCAGTGCGGATGTCGTCGGCGGAATTCTCTGAGACCGTGAGCAACGTCGGTATCTTCCGGGCGACCCGCCCCTGCATGCGCAGGAATCCGTACCAGCGCCGCAACGTGAGCTTGCGACGCAGTGTGGGGGCCGACGCGAGATCGAGTTCGCGGTCGCGGGTGATCGGATGGTGGATGGTCGCGACCAGCGGTAGATCCTTCGCGATGCGGAGAAGGCCCGAACCGAGTGACTGGTTGTCGTGGACGACGTCGAAATCGGCGACTCGGTCGCGCAGCAGCCGCGCCGCGCGAATCCCGAAGGTGCGTGGTTCCGGGAACCCGGCGGTCCACATGGTGGCGACTTCGAGAACGTCGATCAGGTCTCGGTACTCGCCGGGTCGCGGTGTGCGGAACGGGTCGTCGTCGCGATAGAGGTCGAGGCTGGGTACCTTCGTCAAAGTCACGGCAGGGTCGAGTTCCGGGTACGGCTGACCCGAGAACACTTCGACGTCGTGACCTTGGGCTGCGAGCTCCCGACTGAGGTGGCGGACGTAGACACCCTGACCACCACAGTGCGGTTTGCTCCGGTACGACAGCAGAGCTATGCGCACATCAACCCCCGGAATTGTTCGGACACGTGTCCATTCAGTTACGTAGGGCACACACTAGAACATGTTCACCCGGTCGCGGTAACAGGAGTGGTCTGGTGTCGGCAACAGTATCGGACTGCAACGGCATCGGACTGAAACGACGACGAAGGCCCGGTATCTCATCGATACCGGGCCTTCGTGTGGAGCGACCCTGACGGGACTCGAACCCGCGACCTCCGCCGTGACAGGGCGGCGCGCTAACCAACTGCGCTACAGGGCCATAGGAGCCCGCTGGGCTCTCATAGCGGGACCCACCGCACGCGGTGGGTCCGTCGTATTCATTTGCCTGTATTCATTTGTCGATAGTCGAACTCGACCATCGTTGTGGCCAGGGCCGGGATCGAACCGGCGACCTTCCGCTTTTCAGGCGGACGCTCGTACCAACTGAGCTACCTGGCCGGATGGCACCCGAACCGAATGCCGATCGCATACCTCTGCGACCCTGACGGGACTCGAACCCGCGACCTCCGCCGTGACAGGGCGGCGCGCTAACCAACTGCGCCACAGGGCCTTGCTATTCAATTCTCTGCCAGCGTACTGCACACATCCGGCCGAAACCGAAGTGTACCCCCTACGGGATTCGAACCCGCGCTACCGCCTTGAAAGGGCGGCGTCCTAGGCCGCTAGACGAAGGGGGCCCGACCGGATTCCTCCGGCACGCACCCTCAACGGGATTTTCCGTTCCGCTGGGAGCTTGGACAGCTTATGTCACAGCATTCCTGATTCACAAATCCACAGGTCATGCCACTAATCCGGCGTCTGCGGCCAACCATGCTCGCGCCACCGAGTCAGCCACTGTTCCGAGGCCATCGCTTCGAGAGGAACCTCGAGGCACGCCTCGAATTTGGACTTGACGTCGATCTCCGGGGACGTGAGGTCGGCGAGGTAGCGCTGGCCGGCCAGCGACGACCCGACCGCTTCGATGAACCTGCGGATGTCCACGCCCGGACGGAACAGTCCTTGCTCTTGGGCTTCGATCGCGAGCCGATAGCCCGCCCTGCCCCAGATGTAGCTGCCGCGCAGTTGCGCTTCGCTCATGAACTCGGGTTCGGTGACGAGCCTGAACTCGGCCGCGATCACGTCGTCGTTGCGCAGCGCCTCCCCGAGGTCCGCGACCATTCCGTGCAGACGTTCGAACGGGTCCAGGTCTGCCGCCTCGACCCAGTGCGTCACGATCGTCCGGTAGTGCTCGAGTCCTTCTTCGAGGACCGCGCGGGCGAGTTCGTCCTTGGATGCGAAGTGGAAGTACATCGCGCCCTTGGTGGCGTTCGAATGTTCGAGAATCGAGTTGATCGACGCGGCGCCGTAGCCGCGCTTCGCGAACTCGACGGCAGCCGCCTTGATGATCGCGGAACGCGTACGACGCGCACGTTCCTGTTGACGTGACATGAACGAATCGAGCCCTCCGAATATCCGACCCCCGCAGGAAACTCTAGTCGCGCAGCATCCGAAGCGGCCGGGTGACCTGCTCCGCAGAACGCCGTGAACCACAGAACACACCGAGTGGTATGCTTTCCGCGGCTCGGGTGCGGAAGCAGGGGGTGTGCACCCGAGCCCATCGAAGTATTCGGATTTCGTGTCCGATACGATCTGGCTGCACAGTGTGGTTACACTGTGCGCCCATGCCCCTATAGCTCAGTTGGTAGAGCTACGGACTTTTAATCCGCAGGTCGTAGGTTCGAGCCCTACTGGGGGCACAGAGAACGACCCGGCGTTCCGCAATTACGGACGCCGGGTCGTTTCCGTTCGTGTGGGAGGTCAGCGGCCGGTAGGCCCAGAGGCCGGATCTTCCGGAGGCAGCCCTTCCGCAGCGGGGGCACCGCCCGCCGAATCGGAGTCGCGCCTCTCGGCTTCGGCCGCCTTCCGTTCGAGGTCGGCGCGCGCAGCCCGCAGATCCTTCCCCCGCTTCCGGTATCGAACCACCGCAACGACGAGCATCACGAACACGAGCACACCGATGACGGCCCCCACCAGCGAGGCACCGCGGAATCCGGGTGCGTCGACATCCATGATCCGTTCACCGGCGTGCGCCGCGTTTCCACCGCCGAGTACGACGCTGAGCGTCATCAGGTTAGGTATCGCCACGACGAGTGCGAGGACCGTGAGCGCAATCTGGACACCGCGACCGTACTTCCACCCGCGTACCTGCCAGACCCACACGATCAGGATGAGTGGGATCGCGGTGCACAGGATTCCGAACAGCAGGCCCCACATGATCCCGCGGGAGAATCCGCCTTCGGCAAGTCCCGCGATGCGTTGCGCCCACCATCGGGGTACGAATGCGGCGAGCACGAAGTAAGTGATGACAAGTACGAGCAGGGCCGCGACCACCGTGACGATCTTCTTGAGCCACGGCGGCATTCCCGCTCGCCCGATTTCGGACGATGTCCTGGCGTCAGACATGGGACACAGCGTACGGTTCGCGTCGGCCCAACAGCATCAATTGCTTGCCCTCGCGTTTCCCACCGCGTTTACCGCTCCGTTTTGGATAGTGTGATCACGCGCTAATCGAATCCGGGGTGGGAGGCACATGCGCAGTTTTGTGGATCTGGGCCTGTTCCTGGCTGCAGTGGCATTGGGTATCGGCACCGTCTTGCCCATGGTCGGAGGAGCTCGCTCCACCGAAATCCCCCTCTCTGGACTCCGCGACGGTTTTCCCGGCGGGGATCCCACAAGCCTTGTCGTTGCGGAACTACCGCTGTACGAGTCCCTTGCGATTCCACTCGCGGCGGCATCGGTGCTGCTGTTGATCGCCGCACTGTTCGACTCCGTAATCACCGGCTGGGCAGGCACCGTCCTCGCATTGTCGGTGTGTGTGGCCGCCGCGGTGCGTATCTTCCAGTCGCACGGCGCCTATCTGGCGGAGAACCACAGCACGGCATTGACCAACCAGAACGGATTCGTGCTGCTGGCCAGCGGCACCCTCGTCGGATTGGTGTGCTGCCTGGTCTCGCTGCGCCCCTCCCGGCAGCGGGCACGCAGCTGACGGCGGCACTGTCGATACGCTCAGCCCACCGGCGTCCATCGGGTGGCGCCCCTGACCAGGCGAGGGTCCATGGCAAGTCTTGACGAACTGATCTCTCAGGTACCGATCGATCAGGTGGCGCAGAAGCTCGGCGTCGACACCGCAACGGCGGAGACCGCTGTCCGCGCGGCCCTCCCGACCCTCGTCGGTGGCCTGGACGCGAACGCGCAGGACGCGGCGGGAGCTGCCTCTCTGATGTCGGCCGTGAACAAGCATTCGGGTTCGACGATCCTCGACAACGGAGTCGACGTCGCGAAGGTCGACACCGCCGACGGCAACAAGATCGTCGCCAACGTGTTCGGCAACAACAAGGACCAGGTCATCAGCACGCTGGGTTCGGTCAACGGTTCCGGAGGCAAAGACCTCATCGCACAACTGCTGCCGATCCTGGCGCCGATCGTCCTGTCCTACATCGCGAAGCAGATCACCGCTCCCACCACGGCCCCCACCACGACGACGGCAAGCGCAGGCAACCAGGGCGTCCTCGGCGATCTGCTCGGCGGACTGTTGAAGAACGCAGCGGGCGGCTCCGGTAACACCGGCGGCGGACTGGGCGACATACTCGGGGGCGTTCTGGGCGGCAATTCCAGCGGCGGACTCGGCGGGCTTCTCGGCGGCCTCCTCGGCGGAGGAAAGCGCTGATCGGCACCATCTGAACTCACGTTCGGACGCGGGCCCCGGAACCCACCGGGGCCGCTTCCCGATCCGGGGACTTCAGGCGGTACACAGTAGGGACCCGGTACCGTAGCCACGGACGTTTGTGACGGGGAACATTGTGGATTCCGGTCGGCCGCCCGGTTCGGTGTGCGACGACAGATTCGACGGACACCAACCTACGGTCCCGTAGGCTGGGCCACCGAAACGACATCACACGGACAGGGGTACGAATCAATGACGCGAGTCCTGACTCAACTGGAGCTACTGCGTGAGCTGGAGCCCGTGGCCGAGGCGAACGTCAACCGACACCTCTCGATGACCAAGGATTGGCATCCCCACGACTACGTGCCGTGGGACGAGGGACGTAACTTCGCAGCCATGGGTGGGCACGACTGGGAGCCCGAGCAGTCGAAGCTGGGCGAGGTCGCCAAGGCAGCGATGATCACCAATCTGCTCACCGAAGACAATCTGCCCTCCTACCACCGCGAGATCGCCGTCAACTTCTCACGTGACGGCGCATGGGGCACGTGGGTCGGACGGTGGACGGCAGAGGAGAACCGTCACGGCATCGTGATGCGCGACTACCTCGTCGTCACGCGCGGCGTCGATCCCGTCGCTCTCGAGAACGCCCGCATCGAGCACATGACGAACGGCTTCGCGTCCCCGAGCGAGGACACCGGCCTGTTGCGCTCGGTCGCGTATGTCACCTTTCAGGAGCTTGCAACGCGCGTCTCCCACCGGAACACCGGCCACGCGTGCAACGACCCGATCGCCGACAAGATGCTCCAGCGCATCGCCGCCGACGAGAACCTGCACATGATCTTCTACCGCAACATCTGCGAAGCCGCCCTCGACATCGCGCCGGTCCAGGCCCTCGAAGCGATCACCGAGATCCTGAAGAACTTCCAGATGCCCGGCGCAGGCATGCCCAACTTCCGTCGCAATGGTGTTCTGATGGCCAAGCACGGCATCTACGACCTGCGCCAGCACCTCGACGATGTCGTGATGCCGGTCCTTCGCAAGTGGAAGCTCTTCGACCGCGACTTCGGTAGCGCCGGTGCACAGACACTCGACGAACTCGGTACCTTCCTCGAAGACCTCGAGAAGCAAGCCGTGAAGTTCGAGGAGATGCGCGACCGCTCGCTCGCTCGCGAAGCCGCCAAGCGCGAGCGCACCGCCGCCGTCTCCTGATCTGCGCGGGGCCATATCCGGGTCCGACCGATTCGGGCTCCGCCACCACCAGCGGTTATCCTGTGCCCGGCACCGTCCTCGGTGCCGGGCACAGGCGTCCCGCCCGATTTCCGCAGGGCCCCTGTTCGTATTCCTTTGCACTACAACGCTTTCCCGAGGTTCTCATGTCTGCCCTGAAGATCGGCTCGCTCGAGTTGGACAGCCCCGTCGTGCTGGCTCCGATGGCCGGGGTGACGAATGTCGCATTCCGCACCCTGTGCCGCGACCTCGAGCTCGAGCGCGCAGGCAGCACATCGGGCTTGTACGTGTGCGAGATGGTCACCGCGCGGGCCCTCGTCGAACGTCACCCGGTCACGATGCACATGACCACCTTCGGCCCCACCGAGACACCCCGCTCACTGCAGCTGTACACGGTCGATCCCGACACGACGTACGCCGCGGCGAAGATGATCGTCGACGAGAACCTCGCCGACCACATCGACATGAACTTCGGGTGCCCCGTTCCCAAGGTCACCCGTAAGGGCGGCGGTTCGGCACTGCCCTACAAGCGTCGCCTGTTCGGACAGATCGTCGCGGCCGCAGTGCGCGCCACCGAAGGCACGAACATCCCGGTCACGGTCAAGTTCCGGGTCGGCATCGACGACGAGCACCACACCCACCTCGACGCGGGGCGGATCGCCGCCGCCGAGGGGGCTGCTGCCGTGGCACTGCACGCCCGCACTGCTGCGCAGCGTTACTCGGGCACCGCGGATTGGAACGAGATCGCCCGCCTGAAAGACCACGTCACAGACGTGCCCGTCCTGGGCAACGGCGACATCTTCGATGCCGAGGACGCCGAGAAGATGATGGCTCAGACCGGATGCGACGGAGTCGTCGTCGGACGAGGATGCCTGGGACGCCCGTGGTTGTTCGCCGAATTGAGCGCGGCATTGAACGGCCGGGAGATCACCACCCCGCCGACACTGGGCGAGGTCACGGTGATCATGCGCCGCCACGCCACACTGCTCGCCGACCACCACGGCGAGGACAAGGGCATGCGCGAGATCCGCAAGCACATCGCCTGGTACCTGCGGGGCTTCCCCGCAGGTTCGGAAGTGCGGAGCAGCCTTGCACGGGTGTCGTCGCTGGGTGAGTTCGACGACCTTCTCGGGCAGCTCGATCCCATGGTCCCGTTCCCTGCCGACGCCGAAGGACCCCGCGGCCGCCAGGGCTCTCCCAGCGCCGTGGCGCTGCCGGACGGATGGCTCGACGACCCCGATGACACACTCGTCCCGGAGGGCGCCGACATCATGCATTCCGGTGGCTGACCTGCACTGATTGACCTCACTGTCGAGACAAAGCTCGTAGGTCTCGGTGGACCGCCCTGCAATCAGTATCATTGCGGAGTCGCCCGGACCGAGGGCGAACACGACGAATGCGGGAACGTGACGCGGAGAGGTCAGGACATCGGTGGGTGAGGAGCACGATCCGGGTTCGCCCGACAGTCGTGCCCCGTGGGAGCGACCGATCGCCGACACCTCCTATCACGACTCGCACTCCGACCGAATCCACCGGGGCCGGCCCGACGATGCAGGAACGGACAGCGCCCGGTCGGACAGCGCTCGGTCGAAAAGTGGACGGTCGGAAAGTGGACGTAGCGCCAGTGGCCGCTCCGGTGGCCGCCGCAGCGAGTCCGGACGCAGCAGACGCGACGACCCGGCGGACAAGTCGAAGCAGCTCACCGTCGCGGAGCTGATGAACAAGGTGGACCGCGAGAAGAACTCGCCCCCTTCTCCCCCGGGATCGCCCCCGTCCGCAGCACCCCCCGCTCCCGCAGCACCCCCCGCTCCCGCAGCACCACGACCTCCCGCACCGAAGCCTCCCGCGACACCCCGCGCGCCCGATACTCCTTCCCCACCTCGAACGCCGCAGGCCCCACCGCGGACGCCGCAGCCTCCGCGCGCGTCCCAGCCCCCGCGGCCTCCGCAGCCCCGAAAATCTCCTGAAGCGCCGGTACCTCCGCAGGCACCCCCGCCGCGGCCGAGTGCGCCTCCTCGAACCGCGTCAGCGGCGCTGCCTCCCCCGAAACCACCCACTGCTGCTCCCCGTGAGCGCGTCCCCACACGCGCGACCCCGGCCGACAACGCCCTCACCCGATCGGTCGCCCCGGTCTCTGCCGCGGCCCCGCCGCCACCGGAAACCGGGCCCGACGACCTCGACGACGATGTCGCACCCGAGCCCACGGCCACACCGCAGGCGGTGGGCAGCAACGGGCTGAGCCGGCTGTCGCTGAGCAAGAAACGCAAGCAGAGAAAGTTGCGGCTCGCTGCACGTGTCACGGTGTCGCTCGTATCGGTCCTCGCCCTCCTCGGTACGGGGTCGGTCTGGAGTTACCTCCGCGCGACGGAGGCGGGGTTCTCCCAGATCGCTGCCCTCGACACCGAGTCCGAGGACATCGTCGATCCCATCGGACAGACCGGCGACGAGACCTATCTCATCGTCGGTACCGATTCGCGTGCAGGGGCCAGCGGTGAGGTGGGTGCCGGAGGCCTCGAGGACGCCGAGGGTTCTCGCGCCGACGTCGCGATCCTCGTCAATATCCCCGCCGATCGCAGTCGTGTGGTCGCGGTGTCGTTCCCCCGCGACCTCGATGTGGAGCGTCCGGTGTGTCTCGCATGGGACAGCGACTCCGGCGACTACAGCTCCGAGGTCTATCCCGCGGCGGACGGCGACAAACTGAACGCGGTGTACGCACTCGGAGGGCCGAAGTGCCTGGTCAAGACGATCCAGAAAATGTCGGGTCTGAAGATCGGCCACTTCGTCGGTATCGATTTCGCCGGTTTCGAATCGATGGTCGACGAGGTCGGTGGCGTCCAGGTCTGCACTCCGACTCCGTTGGTCGACGGTGAGCTCGGCACGATCATCGACACGGCGGGCACTCATCTTCTCGACGGTCGTCGGGCGCTCGACTACGTTCGGGCGCGAAAGGTCGAATCCGAGATCAACAGCGACTATTCGCGGATCAACCGCCAGCAGAAGTTCCTGTCGTCGCTGCTGCGGTCCGCGTTGTCGAACAAGGTTCTGCTCGACCCCGGGAAGCTGAACGGGCTCATCGGTGCCTTCACTCGCGCTACGTTCGTCGAGAACGTCAACGCCGATTCGCTGGTGAAGCTCGGCCGATCGCTGCAGAATGTCGATGCCGGTGCCGTGACGTTCCTGACTGTGCCCACCGCAGGCACCACCGACTGGGGCAACGAGATTCCCCGGCTCGACGACATCAAAGCGATCTTCACCGCGATCATCGACGATCAGCCTCTCCCCGGAGAGAAGCGCGACGCACCCCCGGCCGAGGCTGCGGCTGCGGAGGCTCCGGTGATGGCCCCCTCACTCTCCGCTGTCGATCCGTCGTGGGTGTCGGTGCAGGTATCGAATGCGTCGGACATGTCCGGTCTCGCGGCCGGCGTCGCGGACGAGCTCGCCGCATACGGATTCCCCATCTATCACACGGGCAACTACACGGGCACCAGCACGCACACCGTTGTACGGTTCGCCCCCGGGATGGAAGCCGCAGCAATGACGGTCGCCTCGGCGTTCCCCGGCACGGTGCTGCAGCGGGCGTCGGATTCCACTCTCGGGAATGTGGTCGAGGTCGTCCTCGGAGCCGATTACAACGGCGTCGTCGCCTCTCCCACTCCGCCCGGAAACCCGCTCGAACCGGTCTCGATCGAAGAGGCCCACGACGAGGGGGCCGTACAGCTTCCCGCCGACCTGACCGTAACCAATGCCGGTGCCGATCCCTGCAGCTGAGAGCGCTGAACTTCCGGTCATCGTTTACCTCCGGTTCACTCTGTGATCGTGATACGTACCGCTGGAGCCCGTATGGTGTGACGTTATGCGCGTCGCTTACAACGAACAGATGGATGAACTCACCGGGCTACTCGGCGAAATGGCCGGGCTCGCCGGAACGGCGATGGAACGGGCCACCCAAGCCCTCCTCCAGGCCGACCTCCCCCTCGCGGAGATGGTGATCGAAGAGCACGACAGGATCACCGAACTCGGTGCCGTGTGCGAAGAGAAGGGTTTCGCGCTTCTCGCGCTCCAGGGCCCCGTCGCGGGCGACCTGCGCGCAGTGGTCAGCGGCATCCAGATCGTCGCGGACATCGATCGGATGGGTGCGTTGGCCCTGCACATCGCGAAGGCCACGCGTCGGCGTCACCCCAACCACGTGCTTCCCGATGAGGTCAGCGGTTACTTCGCGGAGATGGGCCGGATCGCCGTGTCCCTCGGCGTCGCCACCCGCGAGATCCTCGAGACTCGCGACCCCGAGCGTGCAGCACGTCTCCATGAGGAGGACGAGGCGATGGACGATCTCCACCGTCACCTGTTCAGCGTGCTCATGGACCGTGAGTGGAAGCACGGGGTGGCCGCAGCCGTCGACGTCACTCTCCTCGGCCGCTTCTACGAGCGTTTCGCCGACCACGCCGTCGAGGTGGGTCGCCGCGTGATCTTCCTCGTGACGGGCAAGCTGCCCACCCTCGAGGACTTCAACGCGATGCAGCAGCGGGTAGACAAGCTCACGGTGTACCCGGAAGCCTGAGTTCGCCTACGTCACACGCGCAGAGCCCCGACCGGACGATCCGGTCGGGGCTCTCCTATTCGTATCCGTAGCCGAGCAACCGGGCGACTTCCCGGGATGACAACTCAGCCGAAGCGACCCGAGATGTAGTCCTCAGTGGCCTTCTGCGTCGGATTCGAGAAGATCTTCTCGGTGTCGTCGATCTCGATGAGCTTGCCGGGCCTGCCTGTGGCCTCGAGATTGAAGAACGCGGTCTGGTCACTCACGCGGGCTGCCTGCTGCATGTTGTGCGTGACGATGACGATCGTGAAATCCTGCTTCAGCTCCGTGATCAGATCTTCGATCGCGAGCGTGGAGATCGGGTCGAGAGCGGAGCACGGCTCGTCCATGAGCAACACATCGGGCTGCACTGCGATCGCACGGGCGATGCACAGGCGCTGCTGCTGACCACCGGACAAACCTCCACCGGGCTTGTCGAGGCGATCCTTGACCTCTGTCCACAGGTTTGCACCGCGCAACGATTGCTCGGCGATCTCGTCGAGCTTCTTCTTGTCGCGCATGCCCTGGAGCTTCAGTCCCGCCACGACGTTGTCGCGAATGGACATCGTCGGGAAGGGGTTCGGCCGCTGGAACACCATGCCGATGGTCTTGCGGACGCCCACGGGATCGATGGCCGCGTCGTAGATGTCCTCGCCGTCGAGGAGCACCGACCCTTCGACGTAAGCGCCGGGGGTGACCTCGTGCATGCGGTTGAGAGAGCGGAGCACGGTGGACTTGCCGCAACCGGACGGGCCGATGAACGCGGTGACGTTGCGAGGCGGTACCGCCAGCGTCACGTCGGATACCGCGTGGAACTTCCCGTAGTAGATGTTGACGTCCTTGAGGTCCAGACGCTTGGCCATTACCGGCTCCCTACTGATCGAAAACGAAGTGTGTGGTCATCGGCGGATCGCCTACTTGGAGCCGACCTGCGACAGGCGGCCGATCAGCTTGGCTCCGATGTTGAGGATCGCGATGATGAGGATCAAGGTGAGTGCCGCGCCCCAGATGCGCATCGAGCCCGCTTCGGTGGGATTGTTCATCTCGGCGACCATCAGGCCCGGCAGGGTGGCCATCTCGCCACCGAACAGGTTGAAGTTGATGAACGGTGCGTAGCCCACGAGGATCAGCAGCGGTGCGGTCTCACCCATCACACGCGCAAGCGCGAGCATGATGCCGGTGATGATGCCTGCGAGCGAGGTCGGAAGCACGATCCGGGCGATCGTCTTCCACTTCGGAACGCCGAGCGCGTACGACGCTTCTCGCAGGTCCTGGGGAACGATCCGCAACATTTCCTCGGTGCTGCGCACCACGACCGGCACCATGAGGAGCACCAGCGACAGCGACACAGCGAACGCCGACTTGGGGAACCCGAACGTCGCGACCCACAGGGCGTAGATGAACAGTGCGGCGACGATGGACGGAACGCCGCTGAGGATGTCGACCATGAACGTCGTGATGCGGCCGAGCTTCGACTTACCGGCGTATTCGACGAGGTAGATGGCGACGAACACCCCGAGCGGAATCGAGATGACTGCGCACACCAATCCTTGCAGCAGGGTGCCGACGATCGCGTGGTAGACACCGCCGCCCATGGACGAGGCGGTCAGTCCGCTCAGCGAATGGGTGAACCATGTGGACGAGAGCAGCGCAGGCATGCCCTTGGAGATCACGGTGATGAGGACCCATGCCAGCGGCACGAGAGCGACGAGCACCGAGAGGGTGACCAGCACCGTGGCCGCGACGTCCTTGGCACGACGAGCACCGCTGACCCGTTGGAACGTGGGTTTCTTGACAGGCGATGTGAGGGTTGTCGTCGTCATGGCTCAGTCCTTCTTTCCAGCGACGATCATGCGGGCTGCGGCGTTGACGACGAAGGTCAGGATGAACAGCACCAGGCCTGCCGCGATGTAGGCACCTGCCTGAATGTTGTTGTTGAACTCGGCGTAACCCAGGGCGATCTTCGATGCGATGGTGGCGCCGCCGTCGAACAGCGACCAGGAGAATGCTTCCGACGTGGTTCGCAGGATCAAGTAGAGGGCCATGGTCTCGCCGAGTGCACGTCCGAGACCGAGCATGGAACCGCTGACGTAGCCGGACTTGCCGAACGGGATGACCGTGGTCTTCACGACCTCCCAGCGGGTCGCGCCGAGTGCGAGCGCAGCCTCGATGTGAGCGGTGGGGGTCTGGACGAACACCTCACGGCTGACCGCGGCGATGGTGGGCAGGATCATCACGGCGAGCACGATGCCCGCGGTGAAGATCGTGCCACCGCCGATGATCGAGCCGCTGCCCGTCGCGAACAACGGGAACCAGCTGAGATTGGTGTTGAGGAACTCCGCGACGGGACGCAGGAACGGCGCGAGGATCAGCATCCCCCACAGGCCGTAGACGATCGACGGCACCGCGGCGAGCAGGTCGATCACGTACGCGAGCGTCTTCTTGATCTTCTCGGGGCAATACGAGGACAGGAAGATCGCGATACCGAGCGCCACAGGCATCGCGAGGACCAGTGCGAACAGCGACACGAGGACGGTCACCTGGAACAGGTCGAGGACACCGAAGGCCATCGCCTCGATGTCCTGCGTGATCCACTCGCGGCTGGTGAGAAAGTTGACGGTGTTGCGCTGCAATGCCGGAACGGCGCGCCACACGAGGAACACCGCGATCGCGGCGATGATCACCGAGACCAGGACAGCGGACCCGGAAGCCAGCGAACTGAAGATCCGGTCGCCTGGGCGAACGACGGACTTCTTCTTGGTCTGTGGGGAAGTAATCTTGGCCTCCGGTGTACTGCCGTGCGGACCGCCCGGTCCTGACCCGGTCGGGTCAGGACCGGCGGCGCGAGTAGCCGAGGAGCTCGGCGCGTCACTCATGTGAACTCGCAATCTATCTTGTCGTGGATCTCAGGAACGGGCGGTCCGTCGGTGCAGACGATCAGGCTGTGCAGACGATCAGGCTGTGCAGACGCTCAAGCGATGGCGTCGATCGACTCGGTCAGCTTCGACTTGAAGGCATCCGGAAGCGGAACGTAGCCGACCTCGTCGAGACCCTCCTGGCCTTCGTTCGCCGCACTGGTCAGGAACGACTTGACCGCCGCCGTGGTGTCGGCGTCGTATCCGCCCGAGCACACGATCTGGTAGGTGGCGAGCACCAGTGGGTACGCACCTTCGGTGCTGGTACCGAAGATCGACGACAGGTCGAGGGTCAGGTCGCCGCCACCGGCGCTGGCGAACTCGGCGCCGTCGATGGCTGCAGCCGCAGTCTCGGCGGTCAGCTCGACCGGGCCGCTGCCGGTGTCGATCGCAGCGATGCCGAGACCACTCTGCTCGGCAAACGACTGCTCGACGTAGGTGATCGAGCCCGGTGCACCCGAAACAGCCTGCGCGACACCCGCAGAGCCCTTCGCGCCCTCACCGATACCGCCGGTGAAGTCGGAACCGGCACCGGTGGTCCATGCACCGTTGGAAGCGGCCTCGAGGTACTGCTGGAAGTTGTCGGTGGTACCGGACGAATCCGAACGGACGATTGCGGTGATCGGGGTATCCGGCAGCTCGACACCCTCGTTGAGCGCGGCGATCGCCGGGTCGTTCCACGTGGTGATCTGGCCGTTGAAGATCTTGGCGGCGGTCTCACCGTTGAGGACGAGGTTGTCGACGCCCTCGAGGTTGTAGGCGAGCGCCACCGGACCGAACACGAGCGGCAGGTTCCATGCCGGGTTGCCTGCACAACGCTCGGCGGCCAGCGCGGCCTGCTCACCCTCGATCGCGGAGTCGGAGCCTGCGAAATCGATCTGGCTCGCGATGAACTGCGTGCGGCCGTCACCGGACCCCGACGGGTTGTAGGCCACGTTGACCGTGGAGCCCTTCTCGTTGCAGACGGCGATGTAGGTCGAGACGAAGTTGTCCATCGCGTTCTTCTGCGCTGACGACCCCGCGCCGGAGAGGTTCGCCTTGCCCTCGCAGGTCGCGCCCGACGCGTCTGCGTCGACCTCGACGGAACCCGCATTGTTGTCGCTACCGCAAGCGGAGAGCGTGAGGGCGCCGGCCGCAAACAGTCCGAGCAGAGCACCATTGCGCTTCAGGTTCACCTGTACTCCTTCAGGAATATCGCTTCCGCCACACAAGGCTGGGTGGCGACTTCGAGGCGCGGGAGGACCCCTGCGCCGAGTCGACAACGTCCGACCCGTATGCAGAAGGTAGGCGGATCCGGTGGACGGATACTCTCTCGGCGGTTAACAGGAGATGAACACGCCGGATACAGGCGCTAGTGGTGTTGCGACAATCACTCGAACTTCACCGGACAACCACGTGTCGTCGGGAGATGTTCACTTCGCGTATGCGACATCCACGTGGAACCGCTCGAATCCGAGCTTGCCGTAGGTGTTGAGCGCGGCCGTGTTGTCGCCCTCCACGTAGAGCAGGACCGTGGGCAGTCCGCGCTCACGCAGATGATGCAGACCGGCAAGAGTGAGGAGACGGCCGAGACCCCGGCCCTGTGCCGCCGGATCGATACCGACCACGTAGACCTCACCGAGCGACGGCTCTGTCGGCCCTCCCGGATGCACCTTCGTCCAGTGGAACCCCAGGAGGCGATCAGGATCGGCGACGTCGAATGCGAGGAACAACCCCTCCGGGTCGAACCACGACTCGGCACGACGGTCGGCAACGTCGCTCGCCGACATTCGTCCCTGCTCGGGATGCCATTCGAAGGCGGACGCGTTGACTCGGAGAAGTTCCGGATCATCGGACGGTCCTCGATATGTGCGCAGCTCGATCGAATCGGGCACCTCGATTTCGGGGAGCGCAAGATCGAGCGACCGACGCAGCTGAAGTAGTTCGCGCACGCCCGTCAGGTGGAGTTTCGCGGCGACAGCGCGCGCGGCGGGAAGGTCTCCGTGCGCCCACACGCGAGTCTCGGGTCCGCCCTCGGTCAGCGCTGCGCCGACGAGCTCGCTACCGAGACCGCGACCTCGATGCGCCGGATCGACGACCACCTCGGACATCGACGGATGCTCGCCGTGCGCAGGCGTGAGGTTCGCGTACCCGGCGACCGCACCGTCCACGACGGCGACCAGGTGGCGCGCATCGGTGTCGCGGGTCAAGGAATGGACCGCCTGCTCCGACACCGGAGCGGTTCCGTCCTGCGCGGTCGCGCGGTCGACAACGGCTTGAACCCCGGCGGCGTGCTCCGCGGTCGGACGCTCGACGAACCACTGCTGCTGCGATCGGAGCTCATTGTTCTCGTGGGGCCCGGGCTTCATGCACCCGAGGGTAGCCACTACTCGACGTACTCGTCCTCGGAGGCCGCGACCGTGTGGCCACCTTTGGTGCGGCTGCTCGGCCGGACCGCCTTGTAGCCGACATTGCGGACGGTACCGATGAGGGCTTCGTGTTCGGGGCCGAGCTTGGCGCGGAGTCGTCGCACGTGCACGTCGACCGTGCGGGTGCCGCCGAAGAAGTCGTAACCCCACACTTCCTGCAGCAACTGCGCGCGGGTGAAGACCCGGCCGGCGTGCTGGGCGAGGTATTTGAGGAGTTCGAATTCCTTGTACGTGAGGTCGAGCGGTTTTCCGCGCAACCTCGCCGTGTACGTGTCCTCGTCGATGGTGAGCTCGCCGAGAGTGATTCGGCCGGACGCCTCGGTACCGACCGCATTACCGGACCGCGACAGAAGCAGTCGCAACCGGGCGTCGAGTTCTGCTGGTCCGGTGCCGGTGAGCAGGATGTCATCGAGCGACCACTCGGGATTGACCGCGACAAGCCCACCTTCGGTGAGGACAGCGACCACGGGGATGGCCGATCCGACTCCCCCCAGCAGGCGACACAGTCCGCGCGCTGCGGCGAGATCGGTCCGGGCGTCGACGATCGCGATATCGGCGGTTGCGGCTTCGAGCAACGACGACACTTCGGTCGGGACAGGCCTCACCGAATGTGCCAACAGCGACAGTGACGGCAACACCGCATCCGGATTCGGATCGGAGGTCAGAAGGAGAAGCTCCACCGGGCCTCCGTTTCTTCGCACTGCCTGGGCAGTTCGTTCTGGATGAACGACGTGCTACAGATTAGCCCCCCATTTGTTACCGCCGTGTTAGCTGGCGAGAAGCTCTCTCGGTACGTTCCGTCACAATGGTCTGCGTGCGCAAACTCATTTACGGCCTCGTGGTCCTCGTCGGCCTCGCTCTGCTCGCCGATTTCGGGGCGGCGGCCTGGTCCGAGTACCGCCTGTCACGCGCGCTGCGTGAGGGTGGGGCGCTCGAGTCCGACCCCGCAGTGACGATCCACGGGTTTCCGTTTCTGCTGCAGGCACGCAACGGGCACTACGAGAACGTCGAGATCACCGCGGACCGGGTTCCCACCGAGACGCTCGGCGACATCACGGTCGAAGCGAACCTGGTGGGTGCCCACGCGGAGGCGTCGAATCTCCTCGACGGATCGATCCGGTCGGTGCCGGTCGATCTGCTCTACGGACGCGTCATGATCGACGCCACCGAACTCGGTCAGGCACTCGACATCCCCGATCTGCAGGTGTCCGCGCCACCGGACAGCAAGTCCGACGGCACGGGCGGGTCGGGCGGGTCCGGCCCCACCACCGCCGGCGGTGTCGTGCTCACCGGCACCGTGCCCGTAGGCCCGCTCTCGACGCAGGTCAGTGTCCAGGCCGACCTCGTGCTGGACGGTGACCAGGTGCAGATCATCGCGTCCGACCTGTACTTCGGCCCTGAAGGACATACCGACTTCTCGGTCCCCGAACCGTTGAAGCCTCTGGTGCTGGGACTGTTCACCACCACGATCGCGCCGCAGGATCTACCGTTCGGTGTCTATCCCACGTCGGTGGAGGCGCGCGGCTCGAGGATCGTCATCGAGGGCGAAGCGCACAACGTGACGATCGACCTCGCGGACGTGCAGCGTCCCTCATGATCCCGCTCGTCGTCCTCGCCGTCGTGGTCGTCGCGACGTGCGTCGCGGGTGTGGTGATGCGCGCGCAGTCGGGTCGGCTGAAGGAACGTCGGGCCACCGGCATATCGGCCGTCGACCCTGAACTCGGCGGGGTCGGCGTCGGTGACGGTGTGCCGGTGATCCTGCATTTCTCGGCGCCCTGGTGCGGGCCGTGTGCCGCCGTACGCCGGGTGGTGGCAGGGGTGGTCGAGAACAGCGGCGACACCGGGGTGACTGCGCGCGACATCGAGCTCGACTTCGATGAAAATTCCTCCCTGGCCACGCAACTCGGAGTACTCTCACTTCCCACGACGTTCGTGTTCGACGGCGGCGGACACCAGCGGTTCAGGGGCTCCGGGGTTCCCAGCGCGACCGACCTGCGGCACGCGCTGGCCTCGCTGTAGAAATCCGGCGGGCACCTGGCCCTTCCCTGTGCCGAATTCTCGGTTAGACTCCGACTCGTGCAACACCGCCAAGAGCTGCTGCTCACCCGACGCCGCGCAGTCGATCTGTGCCGCCTCGGCGGCTGTTGTTGTACCTGCTGCTGATCACAGCGCGGGCGCATCCTGTCCCCGGCTTGCCGGTACGGCATTGCGCCACCCTCGCCGATGTGATCAACCCGCGGTGACCTACCGCAATTCGACTCGCCCCAGCGATATCGATCCAGCAGGAGCACACTCATGTCCACTTCATCACCCGCACATGTCGATGTCCGCGGCCCACGGTTCGCCGCCTGGCTCACCACCGCGGTACTCGCTGCGGTACTCGTCATCGCTTCGTTCTCTCCCACGGCAGCGGGCATCGTTCTGGCAGCGCAGACCCTCGTGTTCGCCTTCGGTGCGGTACTCGGTCCGCGGCGCAGCCCGTACGGCGCGTTCTTCGCCACCGTCGTCGCACCCCGCCTGACATCCCCCACCGAAACCGAACCTGCTGCGCCCTTACGGTTCGCGCAGGCCGTCGGTTTCGTCTTCGCCCTCATCGGCGCCGTCGCATTGCTCACCGGCGCCGTCACCCTCGGCCTCGTCGCCGCAGGATTCGCGCTGTTCGCAGCCCTGCTGAACGCCGCATTCGGAGTGTGTCTCGGCTGCCTCATGTACCCGCTGATCGTCCGGCTGCGGCCGGAACCGACCTGAGTTCGACATCTACCTTCTTCAGCTTCTTCAGTGTCACCACCGAAAGGAAAAACCATGGCTCGCTCCGATGTTCTGGTCTCCGCCGATTGGGCTGAGCAGAACCTGCAAGCGCCGAAGACCGTCTTCATCGAGGTCGACGAAGACACCTCCGCCTACGAGGGCGGCCACATCGAGGGCGCTATCCGACTCGACTGGCGCAAGGATCTGCAGGACGCGGTCCGTCGCGATTTCCTGAACCAGGAGCAGTTCTCCGCTCTGCTGTCGGCCAAGGGTGTCGCGAACGATGACACCGTCGTGCTGTACGGCGGCAACAACAACTGGTTCGCCGCGTACGCGTACTGGTACTTCAAGCTGTACGGCCACCAGGACGTCAAGCTCGTCGACGGCGGTCGTAAGAAGTGGGAACTCGACGGCCGTCCGCTGTCGAAGGACGAGGTGACCCGCCCGGCCACCGAGTACAAGGCCGCCGCGCCCGACACGTCGATCCGCGCGTTCCGCGACGAGGTCATCGACGCCATCGGCAGCAAGAACCTCGTCGATGTGCGTTCGCCCGATGAGTTCTCCGGCAAGATTCTCGCTCCCGCGCACCTTCCGCAGGAGCAGGCGCAGCAGCGCGGGCACGTTCCCAGCGCGATCAACATCCCGTGGAGCACCACCGCCAATGAGGACGGAACCTTCAAGTCCGACGAGGAGCTCACCGCTCTGTACGCGGAGAAGGGCTTCGACGACGGCAAGGAAACCATCGCCTACTGCCGTATCGGTGAGCGCTCGAGCCACACCTGGTTCGTGCTGCAGGAGATCCTCGGCAAGCAGAATGTCAAGAACTACGACGGCAGCTGGGTCGAGTACGGCTCGCTCGTCGGCGCACCGATCGAATTGGGAGCATAAGAACATGTGTGGAGCACCCGTCCAGTCCCAGACCCTGCCGTCGAACGTCGACACCGAGAAGGAAACGGTCATCACCGGCCGTGTTCTCGCAGCCGACGGACAGCCCGTTGGCGGCGCCTTCGTGCGTCTGCTCGACAGCACCGATGAGTTCACCGCCGAGGTCGTCGCGTCGGCGACCGGCGACTTCCGGTTCTTCGCCGCTCCCGGCGACTGGAAGATCCGTGCGCTGTCCAGCACGGGCAACGGCACCGCGACCGTGAGCCCGACCGCTGCCGGCGTGCACAACGTCGACGTGACCGTCGCGAAGTAAGCAGACCGACAGGTCGCCTCACGGCTTCCGGGCCCCGCTCCGACGAAGGAGCGGGGCCCGTCGCGTTCTACCCGGCCGAGTCGTGCCCGTCGACGCCGAGGGGCTAATATGTGCCCGTGGTCATTTTCTTCGAAGTTCTCCTGGTCCTGGCAGCGCTGCTCATCATCTGGTTCACGCTGTACACGATCTACCGGCTGGTCACGCAAGACTGATGTCGGCCGACGATCCCCGCCGGAGCGGTAACGACGCGATCGCCGAGGCCGAGAAGCGCGCCGAGGCCACCGCTGAGCGCAACATCCCGGCGCTTCCCGGTCTACCCGGCCCGGAAGAGACCGCGAACCTGCGGCTCGGACCGGATCTGAACCCGGCGATGCTGGCATTGCTGCCACTGGTGGGTGTGTGGCGCGGGGAAGGTGAAGGACACGATCCCGAGACGGGTGATTACCGCTTCGGTCAACAGATCGTCGTCTCGCACAGCGGATCCGACTACTTCGCGTGGGAAGCACGCTCGTGGCGCCTCGACGAGGCAGGCGAGTTCAGTGCACCCGATCGCCGCGAAAGCGGATTCTGGCGTGTGTCGGGCACCGACGCCGCAGGCAGCGAGGATCCCGAGACCGTCGAACTGCTGCTCAGCCACAGCTCCGGTGTCGTCGAGTTGTACTACGGAACGGCCCTGACCCAGTCGTCGTGGGAACTCGCGACGGACGTGGTAATCCGCACGAAGTCCGGCGAGGCCGTCGGCGGAGCCAAGCGGCTCTACGGCATCGTCGAAGGCGGCGACCTCGCTTACGTCGAAGAACGCGTCATCGCCGATGGCGACCTGACTCCGCGCATGTCGGCGCGGTTGTCGCGCTTCATCGGCTGACCTGCCTCACCGGCCGGCATCGATCAGGCCGAGTCATTTCGACTCGGCGGTGTGCTCGGCAGTGCCCGTGTCCGGTTCCGGCCTGCTCTCGTCCGGCCCTTCCTCACCCGACTCGCCGTCCGGGATTGCGTGCGTGACCACCACAACTTCCGGCGCGGGCAATTCTTCGGCCGCAGCAAGTGCCTCTGCCGTGTGCACCGCGGGCCACTGACGGGTGACAGGCTCAGGACGCTCACCGAGGTCCTCCCGGATTCCCCGCATCAGGCTGTAGATCATCACCCAACCCATCACGAAGAACGGCAACCCGACCACCGTGATGACCTGCTGCAGCGCATCGAGTCCGTCCTTACCGGTGGCGACGAGCATGGTGGCCGCGACAACGCCCATGAGGACCGCCCAGAACAGGCGCTGATGAATGGGTGCCTTCTCCTCGTGACCGGATGCCATCATGTCGAGCACCATCGCCGTCGAATCGACCGAGGTGACGAAGAAGATCACCACAAGCACGATGGCGATGAACGACACGAACCCGGCGAACGGGAAGTTGCTGAGGAATTCGAAGAGCGCCCCGGGTATGTCACCATCGCCGACGACGCGGTCCACCAGTCCCCCATCGCCATTGAGCTCGATGTCGAAGGAGCCCATGCCGAAGATGCTGAACCAGATCACGGAGAACAACACGGGAAGTCCGAGCACGCCGCCGACGAACTCACGGACCGTGCGCCCGCGCGAAATCCGGGCGATGAAGATACCGACGAACGGCGACCAGGTGATCGTCCATGCCCAGTAGAAGACCGTCCACGTGTTCTGCCAGCCGGAGTTCGCGAAGGTATCGTTCCAGAAGGCGAGTCGCGGTAGAGCTTCCGCATAGATGCCGACCGATTCGATCATGCCCTTGAGCAGAAACAGACTCGGCCCGGTGACCAGCACAAAGACCAGAAGTCCTACCGCCACGCCGATATTGAAATTCGACAGCCGCTTGATGCCCTTGTCGAGACCGAGTGCCACCGAAACACCCGCCATCACCGTGACGATTGCGATCAGCGCAATCTGGACGAACCCGGACTCTTGGATGTCGAACAACTCCGCGAGGCCGGCATTGATCTGCAAGGTTCCCAGCCCTACCGATGTCGCGACACCGAACACGGTGCCGAGAATCGCCACGACGTCGATGGTGCGACCGATCGGCCCGTAGATCCGTCCTCCGAGAATCGGCGCGAAGATCGAACTGACCCGCGGCGGCAGGTGCCGCTTGTAGATGAAATAGCCGAAGCACAGACCGGGCAGCGCGAAGATCGTCCAGGTGTGCAGGCCGAAGTGGTAGAGGGCGAAGCCCATCGCTTCGTTTGCGGCCTCGACCGAACGGGGTTCGACGTCCTGCCTCGGTGGGTTCGCGAAGTGCGAGATCGGTTCTGCAACGCCCCAGAACATCAAGATGGTGCCGATACCTGCAGCGAACAGCATCGAGAACCAGGTGATGTTCGAGTGTTCCGGCCGCTCGTCGTCACCGCCGAGCCGGACCCTGCCGTATCGAGTGAACGCAATCCCCACGAGGAAGAGCAGAAAGGTGGTGACGCCGAGGATGTAGAACCAGCCCAGGTTCGTCATGATCCAGGTCGACGCGGTGCTGAAGATCTCGTCGACCGTGCCGGTGAACGCGATGGTCACGACGACGAACAGGATGGCGACCGCAGCCGATGCGAAGAAGATGCCCGGCGAGGTACGCAGCCGGAGGGCATCGTGGGCACGCTGCAGAATCGGCATCATCCATATGTACCCCGCTGAGTCCGCCGATACACCCGGTTCGTCGAGAGGCAGATCACACCGTTTCAGGGTTCACGGCGCCGAGAGATACGCAGACGGCCCCCGAGCTTCCGACGCGACACGAACATCGTCCGTGACGGTCGGATCCGGTCCGGACAGACCGGGGCTCGGGAGCCGGGTGACCATCTGGGATTCGCCTACCGCGTGCGGCGGGTGAATTCCGTCGTCACACTGCTAGCGGATGGTCACCTCACGCGTCCGAATATCACTCACTTCCAGACCACCTCCTTTCTCGTGTACCTGAGAAAGTACGCTCGGATCACGGCGTCGGCAACGCATTTTTCTCGACGCGTATCACCAGGTCGGCGGCGGTGCGCTCCGGCAGGCTGTGCGTGACCACAACGACGGTGCGCCCGGGATCGACGAGACCCGAGCCTGCGTCGAGGAGCTGCCGCTGCAGGTGCGCGGCGTCCTCGGCATCGAGGTGTTCGGCCGGTTCGTCGAGCAGCAGGATCTGTGCCGGCGACAGGAGCGCGCGTGCCAGGAGCAGCCGGCGGCGTTGCCCGCCCGAGATGTCGCGCGCACCGGATGCGAGCACAGTGTGAACTCCGTCCGGCAGCGCGTCGACCCACTGTCCGAGCCCCACCGACGCGAGAGCGGTCCGCGCTTCGTTCTCGTCGACGGTGCCCCGCGCAACTCGAAGATTCTCGAGGATCGACGTGTCGAAGATGTGAGCGTCCTCGGCGAAGAACGCGACACGTCGCCGGAGCGCAGCCTGTTCGATCTCGGCAAGATCCACACCGTCGAGGGTGACCGAACCACCCTGCGGTGCCAGCAACCCGGCGAGTGTCATCACCGTGGTGGTCTTACCGCTACCGCTGGCCCCGACGATCGCGACCCGGGAGCCGGGAGCCACATCCAGATCGACGGGGTCGGCGCTCGAGCCACCCGGCCATCCGCTCCGCAACGCGCAGGCGCGGAGCCTGCCGGGGCCGTCTGCAGATGCGGTGCCGTGGGCAACGGGTCGATCAGCGCGGTCGAGCAGGTCGACGATGCGCCGTGCCGCGAGGCGTGCGCGGGTGAGCGTCTGCGCTGCTGCGGTAAGCGGTGCGGTGGCTTCGAAGGCGGACAAAGGCAGCAACACGAGGATGCCGAGCATCGTGGGGCTCATCGCCGCGGCATCAGGTCCGAAGAGGGTGATGCCGATCAGCAGTGCCCCGAGCACGCTCGCCCCCACTGCGAGTGGCGCCGCCGCGTCCGCGAACGCGGCGGGGATCGCCGAGCGGTCGGTGGCGCGCACCGATTCGAGATTCGCCGCCCGTGCCCGCCCGGTCACGGCGGTCAGCCGTCCGGCAACACGCAGTTCCGCGGCGTGATCGAGCGCGGTCACAGCGTCCTCACCGAAGCGGGTTCGGGCGGCGTCACCGTCGGCCTCCGCCCGGGCCGCAGCGGATGCCGACAACCACGGCGCGACGACCCCTGCCACGAGCAGCGCAACGGCGAGGACCGCGCCCGCAGTCGGGGCGATCACCCCGACCGTGATCACGGCGGCAAGACTCAGGACGACCGCGACGGCGATGGGAACGAGGGCGCGCACCACCACGTCGCCGAGTGCATCGACATCGGATCCGGTGCGGGAGAGCAGATCTCCGCGTCGCAGTCCGGCGGAGGCGGCGGGATCGCCCTCCGCGAGACGCTCGTACAGTCGCGACCGCGCGGACGTCATACCGCGCAGCGCGGTGTCGTGCGTGGCGAGCCGCTCGAAGTAACGGAAGAGTCCACGTGAGATGCCCAGCGCGCGCACCGCGACGACCGCGACGGTCAGATCGAGGACCGGTGGCATCTCCCACGCGCGCACGATGAGCCACGCCGAAAGCCCGGCGAGCAGCAGTGCGCTGCCGAGTGTCGCGACACCCGCGACCACAGCGATCGATACCCGGCGGGGCTCGAGTTCGAGCAACGACATGGCCCGGCGCAGGGACGACTTCCCATCGCTCCGCTCTACGAGATCTCCCTTCACCGAGCACCACCTTCCACAGTGACCACCCGGTCCGCGATCGCGAGCAGCGACGGGCGGTGCGCGACGACCACGACGGTGCGGCCCGCCCGCGCACGGGCGCGAAGGGTATTCAGGACGGTGGCTTCCGTGGCATCGTCGAGGTGCGCGGTAGGTTCGTCGAGCAGCAGCACGTCCCGCGGTGACGCCAAGGTCCGGGTGAGCGCGAGCCGTTGCCGCTGACCGAGCGACAGACCGGTTCCGTCGGCACCGACGACGGTATTCCACCGCTCCGGAAGTTCGGCCAGTACGACGTCGAATCCCGTTGCTCCGCAAATCTCGTCGAGGTCCGGAGCCTCGGGGTCGACTCCGGTGAGCCGCAGGTTGTCGGCGAGAGTTCCGGGAAGCAGCACCGGCCGCTGCGGCAGCCACACGACCCGTTCCCACCACTGATCGGCGCCCACCGCCGGGGTGCCGTCGACGGTGACGGTCCCTTCCGCCGGTTCGGCAAGGCCGAGGAGCGCGAGCAACGCGGTCGACTTGCCGCAGCCGTTGGGCCCGGTGAGGACGGTGATCTCACCGGGGCGACACACCGCGTCGAGCCGGTGCGGGGCGTGCCCGTCACGGCCCGCGACACTCAGCCCGTCGAACATCAACTCCGGCGCGGTGTCGGGACGGTGATCGGGGCGCTCCCCCACCACTGCCGATGCAGATCGGGAAACATCGGTTCCTGCGGTATCGAGGATCGCGAACGCTCTTTCCGCGGCGGCCATTCCGTCCTCGGCGGCGTGGAACTTGCTACCCACGGTGCGTAGCGGGAGGTAGGCCTCCGGCGCGAGGATCAGCGCGATGATGCCCGCCTCGAGCGGCATTCCGCCGTAGACGAGCCGCATGCCGATGGCCACCGCGACGAGCGCGACCGAAAGGGTCGCGAGGAACTCGAGGACGGTGCCCGACAGGAACGCCACCCGGAGCGCGGACATCGTGGTGCGGCGGTGATCGTCGCCGAGTTCGCGGATGCGGGCTTCCGGTCCGCGTTCACGGCCCAGCGCACGCAGCGTCGGCAGGCCGGCGACCAGATCGAGCAGCTGCGACGACAGCGCGGTCATCGCCGACAGGGTGCGATCGGCCTTCCCCCTGGTAAGGAAACCGATGAGGATCATGAAGATCGGGATCAGAGGAAGAGTGACCACGACGATGATCGCCGACGTGAGGTCCTGTGTGGCGATGACGACGATCGTGATCGGCGTGAGCGTGACGGCAAGAAGCAGCGCCGGAACGTAGCCGGTGAGGTAGTCGCCGAGGCCGTCGAGGCCGCGGGTGAGCACGGTGGCGATCTCGTCGCGGCGTGGGTCCAGCTCGCGGGGCGGCAGAGCCGACGCGGCATCCAGGACTTCGTGTTCGAGTTCCGCGATCACGCGCGTTGCGGAGCGGTGCGCGTAGCGGGAATGCAGCCAGGTCACCGCGACCCGCACGACGACGGCCGCAGCGAGGACGGCGAGCTCGGTGTTCCATTCCCCGAGCGACCGTGCGTCGGTCGTGATGACGCCGGCGAGGACCGTGCCGATCGTAAGTGCAGTCACGATCACCATCGCGACGTCGACCAGTGACGTGACGACCGTGAGGACGAGATATCCGCGCGCCGCGGCGGAGTAACGCCACAGCCGCAGATCGATCGGTCCCCGCCGACGTGCGCGCACGTCGGCGGGGACCGCGGCGGCCGGAGCCGTCACTTCGCTCCGATTTTCAGTCCGATGGACTTGGGGATCTGCGCGGTCGAGATGCGTTGGCGGAACACCCAGTACGTCCAGCCCTGGTAGATCAGGACGACCGGTGTCATGATCGCCGCGGCCCAGGTCATGACCTTCAGGGTGTAGGAGCTCGACGACGCGTTCTCGATCGTCAGCGACCATGCGGGATCCAGGCTGGACGGCATGACGTTCGGGAACAGCGACGCAAACAGCAGCACGATGGTCGCGATGATCGCGAAGGTCGTGAAGGCGAATGCCCAGCCCTCCCTCTCTGCGGCGGTGAGGGCGACGACCGCCAGCAGCGACAGCGCCGCGACGGCCACGAGGATCCACGTCCAGTCCTTGCCGTAGGCCAGCTGGGTCCACAGTACGAACCCACCCGCGACCGGGATGGCCGGGATCGCCAGCCGTCGAGCGAGCTTCACCGCGTCCTCGTGCACGTCACCCGCGGTCTTCAGCGCGATGAACACTGCCCCGTGCAGCGCGAACACGAGCGCGGTGGTGGCGCCACCGAGCAGCGCGTACGGGTTGAGCAGATCGAAGAACCCACCGACATACTGTTTGTTCTCGTCGATCGCGACACCGCGGACGATATTCGCGAATGCCACGCCCCACAGCACCGCGGGTACCCACGAGCCGAAGATGATGCCCCAGTCGCAGCGGCGACGCCACGTCGGATCGTCGATCTTGCCGCGCCATTCGATGGCACAGACACGGACGATGAGTGCGAGCAGGATCAGCAGCAGCGGGAGGTAGAACCCGGAGAACAGGGTCGCGTACCACTCGGGGAAGGCGGCGAACATCGCGCCGCCCGCGGTGATCAGCCACACCTCGTTGCCGTCCCACACGGGACCGATGGTGTTGAGCAGCACCCGTCGTCGGGTGTCGGCACTCTCGCTCCTGCCGCGTCCGAGCACCGGCATGTGCATGCCGACGCCGAAGTCGAATCCCTCGAGAACGAAGTATCCGGTGAACAGCACGGCGATCAGGATGAACCACACTTCGGGAAGTCCCATGACCGTCTCCTAGTACGCGAAGGACAGCTGTGTGGGCTGTCCGTTGTCGTCGGACTCGTCGTCGTGCTCGCCGGGTGGCTGCGCGTCGTGTTCCAAGGGGCCTTCCCTCGCGTACTTGCGGATGAGCCAGAACCACACGACCCCGAGGCCCGCGTAGACCAGGGTGAATGCGACGAGCGAGGTGATCACGGTCGCGGGCGCGTGGTTCGACACGCCCTGGTCGACGGTGAGCCGGATCATGTCGACGCCGGTCGGGTTCGGGTGGACCACCCAGGGCTGGCGGCCCATTTCGGTGAAGATCCAGCCGGCGCTGTTCGCGAGAAACGGTGTGGGGATCGCTGCGATGCTGAGCCATCCGAACCATTTCTGATCGGGCACTCGTCCGCGCCGGGTGACCCACAGGCCCGCGAGGGCCAGTGCCGCGGATCCCGCTGCGAGACCGATCATCGCGCGGAACGACCAGTAGGTGACGAACAGATTGGGTTTGTAGTTGCCCGGGCCGTACTGCTGTTCGTACTGGGCCTGCAGGTCTTCGACGCCCTGCAGCGTCACCCCGGTGAACTCGCCTTCGGCAAGGTAGGACAGCACGAACGGCATGTCGAGGACGTGGATGACGCCGTCGCAGTCGTTGTGGGTGCCGATGGTGAGGATCGAGAAGTTCGGGTCGGTTTCGGTATGGCACAGGGATTCTGCCGAGGCCATCTTCATGGGTTGCTGCTCGAACATGAGTTTGGCCTGCATGTCGCCGGTCACGAACAGGCCGATACCCGAGATGATCATGACGAGCAGGCCCAGACGGGTCGCGGGGCGGAACATCGTGCGCGCGTCCGATTCGAGGCGCTCGGCTTCGAGCACATCCGTTTCGACAGTGTCGGATTCACGGATCTTCTTGGCACGACGCATGTTCCGCACCATCCACCAGCCGGCGATACCGGCAACGAAGGTCGACGCGGTGAGAAAGCCGCCTGCTACCGCATGAGGGAACGCCGCGAGCGCGGTGTTGTTGGTGAGCAGCGCCCAGATGCTCGTCAGTTCGGCGCGGCCGGTGTCGGGGTTGTAGATGGCACCGACAGGGTGCTGCATGAACGAGTTGGCGGCGATGATGAAGTAGGCCGACGCGTTGACACCGATGGCGACGAGCCAGATGGTCGCGAGGTGAACGAGTTTCGGCAGGCGGCTCCAGCCGAAGATCCATAGTCCGAGGAATGTGGATTCCATGAAGAAGGCAACGAGGCCCTCCAATGCGAGCGGCGCACCGAACACATCGCCGACGAAACGCGAGTACTCGCTCCAGTTCATGCCGAACTGGAATTCCTGCACGATGCCGGTGGCCACACCGAGTGCGAAGTTGATCAGGAACATCTTCCCGAAGAACTTGGTGAGCCGATACCAGTGATCCTTCTTGGTGACCACCCACATCGTCTGCATGACCGCGATCAACGGGGCGAGCCCGATGGTCAGCGGAACAAGAATGAAATGGTACACCGTCGTGATCCCGAATTGCCATCGGGACAGGTCGAGCACATCCATTGCCACCACATCCATTGCCACTCCGAGTGAAGCCCAGTACGGGGACCGGATCCGATCGCGGTTCCACGTCGGATTCTTCGCACGAGGCCACCCTCGACCGACGAGCGCGACCTTGTTACTACGAACGGTAGTAGAAAATGTCGGTGCCGCCCACCATCGGTGGTCACAACCACACCTCGGCCGCCCGCGCGGCCGAGCTCACTCGAACGTCAGCGCGCGGCGGCGATCGCCTTGTCGACCAGCTTCTCGATCTCCCTGTCGAGGGCCTCGGTGGCGAGCGCGTGCCCGTCGAGCGTGTGCACGCGTGCGGCGAGCGCCACACTCGACAACAGCCACACGCCGTCGGCGACGATGAGATCGGCGGGCCGCAGCGCCTCGTAACGCACCGTGAAGTCGTGATCGGGCGCCGCGTCGAACAGCGCCTGCTGGGTGGTTCCCGGCAGGATGCCCTGTTCCGGCGGTGTCGTGAGCAGGGTCCTTCCGCGCGCGATCACCACCGTCGACCGGGGGCCTTCCAGCACGTGCCCTTCACTGCTCGTGTAGATCACATCATCGGCACCCACCGATTCCGCGTGCCGCAACGCGGCCATATTGGTCGCGTACGACAGGGTCTTCGCACCGAGGAGCTGCCACGGCGCTTTCTGCGCCAGATCCACCGAGAATCCGCGTTCGAGCGACACCACCGAGACACCGTCGCGTCGTGCGGTCTCCACACGGTCGGCCACCGGCGTCACCAACAGGAACGAGGTGGGTTCGTTGCCGGCCTCCCTACCGCGCGTGTACACGAGACGAAGCGCGCCTTCCCGCTCGTCGCCCCACTGCTCGACGGCGAGATCGATCGCCAGTCGCCAGTCGTCGAGGTCGGGGGCGGGCAGATCCGCCGCGGATGCCGACGACGCCAGCCGGGCGAGATGCAGCTCGACCGCACGGGCCTTCCCGCCTCTCACCAGCAGCGTTTCGAAGACACCGTCCCCACGCAGCACTCCGAAATCGTCGGCGTGCAGCAGGGGTGCATCAGCATCCCTCACCTCGCCATCCAGTGTCACCAGCACCCGATCAGCCATGCCGACCACCCTATCCACTACTCCCCCTCCGTTCGCTTCCCCATAGACTGGTGTCGTGGCCGAGTTTCCGATCGTGTCCGAGAGCCCATTGCTCACCTTCCCCGATGCCGTCGCGTCGCTACCCGGAAGTCCCGATGAGGGCCTGCCCTGGCACTACGGGGATCCACTGGGAGAACAGCGCGCGGCTGTCACCTCCGTCGCCGTCGTCGACCGCTCGAACCGCTTCGTCATCGCGATTCCCGGCGACGAACGTCTGAGCTGGCTGCACACCATTTCCAGCCAGGACGTGCAGTCGCTGCCCGACGGAACCTCCGCCGAGAATCTCAGTCTCGACCTCAACGGACGCGTCGAGCACCACTTCGTCCAGACCGATCTGGGCGGCGTCACGTGGATCGACACCGAGCCCGATCGCGGGCCGGGCCTCCTGGGGTTCCTCACCAAGATGGTGTTCTGGTCCAAGGCCGAGCCGCGCGACGGCAACGAACTCACGGTGCTGACCTTGCTGGGGCCGGCTGCAGGCAGTGCGCAGATCCTCGCTGTACTGGGCCTCGACGCGCTGCCCACCGAAACGTACGCGGCCGTCGCGCTTCCCGGTGGCGGATTCCTGCGCCGGATGCCGTGGCCCACCGAGCACTCCTACGACCTTCTGGTGCCACGCGAGAAGCTCGCCGAGACCTTCACCGCCCTCACGGACGCCGGGGCTCGTGCCGCAGGTATCTGGGCGTTCGAAGCACTGCGCGTCGCCGACACGCGACCGAGGGTGGGTCTCGACACCGACGACCGCACCATCCCGCACGAGGCGAGATGGATCGGCAGTCCCGCCGAGGCAGGCGCCGTACACCTCGACAAGGGGTGCTATCGCGGCCAGGAGACCGTCGCCCGCGTCCACAATCTCGGTAAACCCCCGCGAAACCTCGTTCTGCTGCATCTCGACGGCTCGGCCGACGGCCGCCCCGAACCCGGCGAGGCGATCACCGCCGGAGGCCGGTCGGTCGGACGCCTCGGCACCGTCGTCGATCACCACGAACTGGGCCCGATCGCGCTGGCCCTCGTCAAGCGGAACATCGCGCCGGACACCGCACTCGTCGTCGGCCCGTGCGCTGCAGCGATCGATCCGGATTCGGTACCCGCCGACGACACGGTCCAGGCCGGCCGCCTCGCGGTCGAGCGGCTGCGCGGCCGGTGACCGTCGCACCGAATCCCGGCCGGGTCGACGCCGTGTGTGTGGTGCACGAGATCCGGGCCAGCGGCACGCGCCGCGTCCCCGTCACCGGAATCGACAAGCGACCGGTGGATGACGCTGTGCACGTCGGCGGTCTCGGCCTGACCGGCGACCGGCAGTGCGACACCGAACATCACGGGGGACGGTTCAAGGCCGTCTACGCGTACGGCGACGACGAAGCCCGGCGCTGGGCCGACGACCTCGGACGCGACCTCCCCGCCGGATGGTTCGGGGAGAACCTTCGCACCAGCGGAATCGCGACCAGCGACGCGGTCATCGGCGAGCGGTGGCGGGTGGGCGACGCCGGTCTCTTGCTCGAAGTGACGGGCCCCCGCACACCCTGCGGCACGTTCGGCGTGTGGTCCGGCGAGACGGGCTGGGTCAAGCGGTTCTCGGCCCGCGGCGACACCGGCGTCTACCTGAAGGTGATCGACGAGGGCCCGGTACGGGCCGGCGACCGGATCATCGTCGAGGATGTGCCCGGGCACGGGGTGACCGTTCGGGATCTGTTCACCGGACGCGACCCGGAGCGGATCGCGGTGATGCTCGAGCAGCAGGACGATCTGTCGCCGAGTGTCGCGGACAAGGCCCGGCGACGGGTCGCCGGACGAGAGGTACGGGTGGCGTATTGAGCGTCGAACTGGTCGAAGTGGTGCGCTCCGGGTTCCGCGAGTGCGTACATCGAGGATCTCTGGTGGTCCTGGACCCGCGCGGTGAGGTGATCGTCTCGCTGGGCGAGGTCCACACACCCATCTACCCCCGCTCGTCGAACAAGCCGCTGCAGGCGACCGCGCTGCTTCGGCTGGGGTTCGCGCCGCGCAACACCGCCGAACTGGCCATCGCAACGGCGTCGCACGAAGGCGAATCGGACCACATCGAACTCGTCGAGGAACTGCTCGCCTATTCCGGCTTCGAGGAACGTGCGTTGCTGTGCCCCGCGGATCTGCCCGGCAACGAACTGGCCCGCGCCGAGGTTCTCGCGGCGGGTCGTGTCCCTCGGCCCGCCTACATGAACTGCTCGGGTAAGCACGCCGCGATGCTGGCGACGTGTGCCGCCAACGGTTGGCCCACCTCGAGTTATCTCGACTCCTCCCACCCCCTGCAGCAGGCGGTGGTGGAGACGATCCTCGAGCTCACGGGCGACATCGAAGAGACCGATCTCGGCATCGACGGATGCGGCCTCCCGATCGTCCCGGTTCCGCTGATCAACCTGGCCCGCGCGTACTCCCGGCTGGCGACGGCCGAGCCCGACACGCCCGAGCGCGCCGTGGCCGATGCGATCCGCGAGCACCCGTTCCTCATTTCCGGATCGGGCAAGGACGACCTGCGGCTGATGCAGGCCGTTCCCGGGCTGATGTGCAAGGCCGGAGCCGACGGCATCCACGCGGGCGCATTTCCGGACGGCTCGGCGTTCGCGTTCAAGATCGACGATGGTCACGAGCGTGCCCGGCTTCCCCTCACCGCCGCTGTCCTCACCCGGCTCGGAGTCACTGCCGATGAGAAGCTCGCGGCCCTCGCCTCACAACCCGTACTCGGTGGTGGGGTGAGGGTCGGTACCGTCCGAGCCGTGCCGGGAGTGTTCTGAGCCCCATCTTCACACATGTGAAAATCGTATTACCGCAGGTCGGGTGCCAATGAGATGTAACGGACACCCGCCCGGACGGGTGGGTGGGAGCGGAACTGAGTTTTCCAAGCTAAAGTGGGGCACAGGAAAATACTCAACATACCGGGGCCGCCAAATTCCCCAGGCCGCCCCGTCAAAGCGCGAGGGGGTTGGCCATGGGCCGCGGCCGAGCTAAGGCAAAGCAGACCAAGGTTGCAAGGCAACTGAAGTACAGCTCGCCATCCACCGACTTCGAGAGCCTTCAACGAGAGTTGTCGGACGGAGAGTTGTCGGGCGGTGCACCCAACTCGCACAGGGACGAGGTCTTCGCCGACCAAGGTTCCGGTTGGGACGACAACGACGACGACTGGCGTCGCTGACCAGACGCTGACCACTAGTGGAGGGGGAGCCGGCATCGGCTCCCCCTCCGCTAGTGGTGACGTCGACCGATCGAGTGGTCATCGTGCGTGTGCGACGCAACGACCGCGAGTTCACATGAACACGAACAAGGGTCGGGGATCCACGCCTGTCTCTTATACACA